>DATLQE010000186.1:0-3184 GCA_035535335.1 Lapillicoccus sp.
CGCATTGCGGCTGTGAGGCTGCGGCCGAGCTGACCGTCGAAGTCGGCCGTGGGCATGAACGCGACCATGAGGACTCCTGACCGGTGCGACGCACGGATGGAACGGGTCTATCGCACCCGCCATCAGCCCAACAAGGAGAACCGCCAACGAAGTGGCGCGACCGCTCGACGGCCACACGTCACTCAGGGACCTCGGCGCAGGTCCTCCGCAGCTCGTTCCAGCTCGAACTCGATGGATTGTGAACCTAGGTAGTGAGCCTCCCCGCTGTCCTTGACCACGAGGATCGGCCCGGTTCCCGGAGGCGGTGCCTCGTGCGTCTGTCCGGACACGTTGGTGGCCAACGTCCAGTAACAGAGCCAGCACCACCCGCGGTCTTCTGGATCACCCACCAGGGCCGCCTCGGCACTGATCGGCGGCTGGTGAGACAGCAGGGCCTCGGCTCGTTCTGCCGCTGCGTTCTGGTCGATCATGGTTTCCCGTCCCTTCGACGACGACGCGGTGGTCCAACTCGAGTGAGGGAGGCGGGCACGCCGCACGGTTTGCCCTGCCGTCTGGTGGGTACCACCCCGGCCTCGGGCAAAAGAGAGCGACACCAATCATGCTGATCGTGTTCGGAATCGGGTCGAGCGTCAACCTCATGACCGCCTTGAGCTACGTGTGTGAGCGTTGCGGAAACCACGCTCGGCACGACATCCTGCGAGAGCGGCGCCGGTTGAGCCTCTTCTTCATCCCGGTGATGCCGGTCGGCCGGGCACGCTACCTGGACGAGTGCACGGTATGCGGCCGGGTGTTGTCGATCTCGGAGTCGGACGCCGAGAACGCCGTTCGGACCGCCAAAGGACCGCAGGACTCGCCGACCTGGTCGCCCCAGGACCGGTGACCTGGCTCGTCCTAAGTGCGGAGAGGGGCGCGAGCCCGAAGGCCGTTCCCCGGGGCCGAGAGGGCCGGCGCATACGGTGGGGTCATGGACTGGGTGGCGTCCGCGATCTGGTGGCACTGCTTCCCGCTGCGGTTCGTCGGCGCCGAGGACCGGCTTGACGACTTACGCGGCGAGGGGCCGCAGCACCGGCTGCCGCGGCTGACCTCGTGGTTGGACTATCTGATCGAGCTGGGCTGTAACGGGCTGTTGCTCGGACCGGTCTTCGCCGCCACGTCACACGGCTACGACACCCTCGACTACTTCCGTATCGACCCCCGGCTCGGCGACAACGCGGACTTCGACGACCTGGTGGCAGCCGCTCGTGACCGCGGGATCCGGACCTGCCTGGACGGGGTCTTCAACCACGTCAGCCGCGACCATCCGATCGTGCAGCGCGCCCTCGCCGGCGGACCGGCCTCCGAGGACGGGCGGTGGCTGCGGTGGCAGGGGGAGTACGCGCTCTGCTTCGAAGGCAACCTCGACCTGGTCGACCTGAACCTCGACGAGCCGGTGGTCCAGGACTACGTCGTCGACGTGATGACCCACTGGCTGGGCCGCGGCGTCGACGGGTGGCGCCTGGACGCCGCGTTCGCCCCCGGCGCGGCAGCCTGGCGACCGATCGTCGAGCGGGTGAAGGCACGGCACCCCGACGCGTGGCTGGTCGGCGAGATCCTCCAGGGCGACTACCTCGAGTTCGTGGAGGGCAGCGGCGTCGACTCGGTCACGCAGTACGAGCTGTGGAAGGCGATCTGGAGCTCGCTCAACGACCGGAACCTCTACGAGCTGGAATGGGCGTTGCAGAGGCACGCCATGTTCTGCCAGTCGTTCCGGCCGCAGACGTTCGTCGGCAACCACGACGTCACCCGCATCGCCACCAAGCTCGACGACGCGCGGCACCTGCCCCTCGCAGTGGCCCTGCTGATGGCACTCCCCGGCGTTCCGACGATCTACGCCGGGGACGAGCAGGCCTTCACCGGTGAGAAGCTGGACCAGCGACACGGGGACGACGCGGTCCGGCCGCCGTTCCCGTCCGACCCGTCCGGACTCTCACCCCTCGGGCGCGGAACCCACGAGACGTATGCGGGTCTGGTGGCTGTTCGGCGACGTCACCCGTGGCTGGTCGACGCGGCGATCTCCACCTCGGAGCTGTCGAACGCCACGCTGGCGATCCACCTGAATGGCGGCTCCGGCGAGCAGCTGACGCTGGCCCTGAACGTCTCGGACGAGGCGCGCACGGTTTCGGGGATGTCGGTGCCGGCGCACGGGTTCCAGCACAGGCCCTGAGCCTTCCGCGACCGGCAGGGATGGGAGCCCCTGATTCGGGTACCGATGGCCGCATGGCCGTGAACACACCCTCGTCCGACGCCCGGTCGCCGTCCCGAGTGTCGGGTTTGCTGTACGGGCTCGGTCTGGGCGGGTTCGTCGACGGGATCGTCCTGCACCAGATCCTCCAGTGGCACCACATGGTCAGCCACCTCGAGCAGTACCCGGTCACGACCGTCGCCGGCCTCGAGGTCAACACGTTCGCGGACGGGATGTTCCACCTGTCCGCCTGGCTGTTCGTCCTGCTGGCCTCCATCGCGGCCATCCGCGCCTGGCGCCAGGGCCGTTTAGCCCCGAGCTGGTCCTTCCACTTCGGGCTCGTGCTCGTCGGGTGGGGCGTCTTCAACCTGGTCGAAGGGGTCGTCGACCATCAGATCCTTGGGGTCCACCACGTCCGTGACGACCTCGGCGCTCCGCTGTCGTGGGATGTCGCCTTCCTCCTCTTCGGGGCGCTCCTCGTGGTGGGTGGTTGGGCTCTGTACCGCCGCGGGCTGCGCATCATGGAGCGCCGTCGGTTGGTCGAAGCCTCTCCGGTGGCGTGACGGCGACCAACGCCCGGTTGGGGGCGATTGATCGGCGCGCAGATCACCTCGTTCCGCAGCGCTTTTGGTCCCGAGAACATCCACGATCGGTGCTGACGTCTACGCCACCGTCGCATGCGCGGGAGCACCCGTCCCGCGCGACGTGTCTGCCGCGGCGCCCGTCGAGATCGACCGAGCCGGCACCGTCGACCCTGATGACGAGACGGGCAGGCCGGAATGGGCGACGAAGCGTGCCTGTCGAGCGGGTCCGGCTGGCCAAAGACCGGGTTACGGCACAGCGAACGGTGAGTGGCCCGGTCCGCAAGGCGAGAATCGAAACCGAGGGCGTCGACGACGCTCCACAGCGGTAGACGAGCAAGGCTGCTGGGCCACGCCCGTGGCCGCTGGCCCAGCGGCAAGG
>DATLQE010000187.1:0-2658 GCA_035535335.1 Lapillicoccus sp.
TCCGACGAAGCGGACGCTCGGGGGCATCTCGCGGCGGGGGTACTCGAACTCCGCCGTCCCGAGATGGAAGGTCACGTCGAACTGGCCGGCGTGGTCGAAGAAGTCCAGGCCTCCGCCCGGCAGGCCGTATCGCGCCAGCGCCGCGTCGAGCTCGCGTTGCACCACGCGCAGCGGGCCGTGCCGGAGCAGCCAGTGGATCTGCCGGTTGCGCAGCCGGCTCCACCGGGTGTGCCCGGGCTGAAGCGCCGATCCGAAGGGGGCGCAGTCGACGCTGACGAAGGACAGCGGCGTGACCGACATCCCGTAGACGGCTGGGCGCGCTTCCCGGTCCCGGGTCAGCAGCAGCGGCAGCGCCCCGAGGAAGGCGGAGTCGCAGACCAGGGCGTCCCACGGGCCGTCGCGATGGATCACGGCGGCGAGCGCGTCGTGCTGCGCGGGCAGCGGGCGGACGAAGGCGTCGAGGATCTCGTCGCGACCGTTCAGCAACCGGGTTCGGCGCCGGGTCCGCCCGTGGGTCACGACGCCGCCGGCCTCGTCGGCGAGGCGCCGGAACTCCAGACCGGCATCCGTGGCGAGTCCCGAGCAGGCGTCTCCGGTCAACAACGTCACGTGGTGCCCGCGGCCGCGCAGCTCGCCACCGATCGCCGCCAGGGGGCCGACGTGACCGTAGAGCGGAGCCGCGGCGAGGAGGAACCTCACGATGGCCGCCGCCGCTGGAGCGACAGGCCGACGGTGGCGGCCATCGCGAGCGTCCCCAGGGCCGCGGCCCGCCAGCGCCGCCGCCGGCGCGCGACCCGTGCGTGGTCGCCGGGTCGGATCGTCGGCAACGCCCCATCGAGGCGTTGAGGCGCGTTCTGGTCGAGCGCGGCGAGGAACAGACCTCCCGTCAACGCGGCGACGGCGACCCGAACGCGCCCCCGGCCGGGGCCGCGGTCCGCACGGACACCGAGGGTCACGTCGGCAGCGCGAACTGACTCGCACCACTCATGAACACCCTCCGAGTACGGGACCGGCGACGGTCGTCGCGACGAACTCGCACTTACCCGGTCTGGCCGGAACCATTCGTCCTTGGGCGTCGCGGCGGCGAACCGCGATGATGGCTCCCGCCATGTCACTGCTCGCCCGGATGGACCGGCTGCCCTTCAGCCGACCGCATTACGCGCTGCTCGTCATCGGTGGCCTCGGGTACACATTCGACGGCGCGGACAACGCCCTCGTCGCCTTTCTGCTGCCGAGCATGGCCCGCGAGTGGGGGCTCGACAACGGCGCGCTCGGACTCTTGGCATCGGCCGCGCCGGTCGGCTATCTGGTCGGCGCGCTCCTCGCTGGCACGCTCGGCGACCGGGTGGGCCGGCGCCCGATCATGATGTGGGCGTTGGCGGTGTACACCGGGTTCACGATGGTCGCCGCTCTGGCGCCGAGCTACGAGGTGTTCGCGGCGGCGCGGATCCTGGCCGGAGCCGGCATCGGCGCCGAGAGCGTCATCGTGGCGCCGTATCTCGCCGAGTTCGTCCCTCCGACGCGGCGCGGCTGGTTCGTCGGGTGTCTCGCCGGGTTCTTCTCGTTCGGGTACGTCGCGGCGGCGCTCCTCGGGCGATTCGTCGTCCCCTCGACCGACACCGGGTGGCGGTGGGCGCAGGTAGTGACGGCGGTGCCGATCGTCCTGCTGCTGTGGTGGCGCCGCTCGCTGCTCGAGTCGCCGCGGTTCTTGCTGGCGCACGGCCGCCGCGACGACGCGGAACGAGTCGTGGTCGCCTTCGAGGACCGAGTGCGGCGGGCCAGTGGGCGGGAGCTTCCGCCGGTCACCGCCAATGGCGCCGATGCGGACGTCGCGGCCCCACGGGCGGGTCTGCTGACCAGCCTCCGCTTTCTCTGGGGACGGGGTATGCGTCGCCGCACCGCCGTCGTCTGGCTGATCTGGTTCGTCAACGTCTTCGCCTTCTACGGCTTCTTCACCTGGATCCCGACGCTGCTCATCCAGCAGGGGATCACCGTGACGAAGAGCTTTGACTTCTCCCTGGTCATCTACCTCGCGCAGATCCCGGGATACTTCACCGGGGCGTGGCTCAGCGACCGGCTCGACCGGAAGCCCACCATCGCGGTCTGCCTGCTCGGCGGTGCGGCCGCGGCGTTCTGGCTGAGCCAGAGCTCCACGCCGCCCGCGATCATGGCGTCCGGTGCGCTCCTGTCGTTCTTCCTCAACGGGAGCATCGCCGCGACCTATGCCTACACGCCCGAGCTGTTCCCGACCTGGACGCGCACCACCGCCACGGGCCTGGCCAGCGCCTTCGGCCGGCTCGGCTCGATCAGCGCGCCGGCGATCATCGGGTTCGCCTCGACCTCGCTCGGGTTCGGCGGTGTCTTCGGGATGACCTGTGCGGTCCTCGGCGCCGGTGTCATCGGCGTCCTCCTCTTCGGGGTCTCGACGGCGGGCCACTCGCTCGAGCAGCTGAACGAGCGGGCGCCCGAGCGTCGCGACGACCGGCCGAGCAGACTCGCCACATGACGCCGACGCCTCGGGGGAGCACCGTCCTGATCCGGCAGGCCCGCCTCGTCCCGGTCGGCGTTAGCCTGCCGGCCCGGCCCGTGGAGGCTGGACCGGTCGACCTGCGGATCGGCGGCGGCGTGGTCACCGATGTCGCTCCCCATCTGGACACC
>DATLQE010000188.1:0-4376 GCA_035535335.1 Lapillicoccus sp.
GGCGTCGTTGGGCGGAGCCGTCGTCGTGCCGCGGATCGGCACCACCCTGACGGCGTGGCTGCCCGAACCGACCAGCACCGAAGCGATCCTCGGTCCCGCGACCGGCGGCATCTCCCATCTGGCCTGGACGGCGCTGGCCGGAGCCGGAATCGGCTGGTTCTGGCGCCGCGCCGGTGCGCAGAGATGGTGGGGCGTCGTCCCGTTCGCCTACGCCTGCGCCGACCACATGCTCTACAACTACGTCGTCATCAGCAGCACGGTCAGCGGCCCACTGGCCCCCGTGAACGCCGTCGTCAGCTGGATGCACCAGCGGCTCGGGTTCTTCGTGCTCGCCGGCTTGGTCACGGCCGTCATCCTCGACCGCCTCACCCTGGCCTCCGGACGCGAGGCGCACCCGGAGCTGCTCCTTCCGGGAGAACGCACGGACGGGCTCGAGGTCCGTCCGTTGTGGGTGTTTGCGCGGGTGGCGCCACCGTGGACGGCGCTCGTCGCCGGGCGGTTCGTCCTGAGCCGTCGCGCGACGCTGTATGCGTCGGCGCTCGACCCCGCGGACGACCGGCTCGTCGATCTCCTCGCTCATACCCGCGCGCAGCTCGACGGAGCGAGGGACCCGGCCTCGTGGGCGGAGGCGATGCGAGACGTTCCTCGTAGACCGAGCGGGCTGCTGGCGACGATGGGCCGGCTGCTGCGCGACTGGCGGGTCCTGGTCTGGCTGGTCGTTCTCGTTCCGGCGCTGCTGTACCTGGTGGTCGGCGGGTTCCCCGCGACCCGCGGCCTGCAGGAAGTGTTCCGGACCTCGGTGGGGTTGTGGCTGCTGCTCGCCTGCACGGCGGCCGGAATCGTCCTCCTGGTCCTCCAGCTGGTCCCGCTGATCCGGAGCCGGGCTGCCGCTCTGGCCGTGCCGGCGGGTGAGACGGTCGGTCGGTACTGCGTTCGGATCGGCACGGGCGCCGGCGCCCTTGTCGCCGGCGTGGTTCTCGTCGCCGCCGCGTTGATCGGCGGTCGGGCCGGCGACCGCACCCTCGTGACGAACGTCCACGCCCTCGACGCACTGGGGTCGATGCTCGTCGTCCTGGGGCTGGCGCTCTTCCTCTGGGGACTGCTGATGTTCCCGCCGGTCGCCCTGGCGGCGACGACCCTCGGCACGTTGGTGCTCGTGCCGACCGTCTCGGGAGCCGTCGTCCTCACCAGCGCCGGGGCGGCCGTACTGGGCGGGATGGGGGTCTACCTCAACGAGGCGTCGGAGGGCGGTGGTTCATCGGGAGGTGGCTCGGGCTCCGGCTCGGGCGGCGGCAGACCCGCGGAGCCGAGTGCGCCGCCCAACTTCCGCGACCCTAGTGCCGCGCCCGGACCGGGATGGGAATGGAGAGGTTCCGGCCCTCCGGGCTCCGAGCGGGGTGCGTGGTACAACCCGGCGACCCGCGAGACCCTCCACCCCGACCTGGACCATCCCGGGCCGATCGGGCCGCACTACGACTGGCGGTCACCGGACGGCTACTTCTACCGCGTCTTCCAAGACGGAAGGATCGTCCCGAGATGAGCGAGTCCCCACACCCTGCCGGCGCCCCCCTGGACGCCGCGACCGCTCGTCCCTGGGTGCAGAGGTCGCTGGCCCGGGGGGCCCTGCTCTCTCACGCCGTCGCCTCGGAGATCGAGCGGTTCGTCGTGGCGACCCTCCTGGCGCCGGTGGGCTACGGCGACGGGGTCCTCGACGATGTCGGCCGCGGCATCCGAGCCGAGGAGGCGGACGCGACGGCGCTGGCCTACCTCACGAAACGCGGCCCGGGCGGAGGGTGCCTTCTCGTCGAGGACGACCTGGCCCGTCCCGGGGATGCCGGTCTCGGCGACCATCCTGGCCACTACAGCGTCGTCGACGGCCAGATCCTGCGGTGGGCCGACCTCGACGGCG
This sequence comes from Lapillicoccus sp., assembly GCA_035535335.1. Taxonomy (GTDB): domain Bacteria; phylum Actinomycetota; class Actinomycetes; order Actinomycetales; family Dermatophilaceae; genus Lapillicoccus. Next base: position 1,910 of record DATLQE010000188.1, read on the forward strand.
CCCGCGAGCACCTGTCGTGGACGCTGCGCGCGGGGTCGTCGCGGTTCCCGCTGAACGCGTTCGTCCTCCCGGTGTCGGCATCGCGGGCCGGCCTGCTGCCCGGTGCGGAGGTCGGGGACGCGGTCGTCGCCGCCATCGCCCGCCAGGTCGTCGCGGTCATCGTCTCGGTCTTCGATGCCGAGGCGTACGTGGCGCTGGCCGAGGACCGGGCCCCCTGGTGAGGTCAGCGGTCAGTCGTCGTCGTCCCGAGCGGTCGCCCAGTGGCCGGCGCGCCGCTCGGTGTCGAGATCGGCCTGGGTCGCCTGACGGGCGGCATACCGGTCGCGCGCGGCCTCGCGCTTCTCGCCCCGGGTCGCGCGCTCCGAGGAGTCCAGCCGCAGGTCGGAGCCGCGCTGCCCGAGCAGCTCGGCTCCACTGACGAGCGTCGGCTCCCAGTCGAAGACGACCGCGTCGTCCGCCGCCCCGATGAGCACGGTGTCGCCGGCGACGGCGCCGGCCTTGACCAACGCCTCCTCGACACCGAGCCGGGCCAGCCGGTCGGCGAGGTACCCGACCGCCTCGTCGTTGGTGAAGTCGGTCTGGCGCACCCATCGGGTGGGGCGCTCCCCCACGACTCGGTATGCGGGTCCCTCCGTCGTCTCCTCGCGACGCACGACGAAGCCGGTGTCGTCGACGGCCTTGGGACGCAACACGATTCGCGGCGGGACGATCTCGGCGACCTCGTCGCGCGCCGCGGTCACGAGGCGACCCAACGCATACCCGAGCTCGGTCAGCCCGAGATGCGCGACGGCCGAGACGATGTGGACTTCGTACCCCTGCGCCTCGAGGTCGGGCCTCACCATCTCGGCGAGCTCACGCGCCTCGGGGATGTCGGCCTTGTTGAGGATGACGACGCGAGTGCGTTCCGACAGCGGACGGCCGCCGAGGTCGGCGTCGGGAACGTACGCGGCGAGCTCCTCCTCGATGACCTCGAGGTCGGTGAGGGGGTCGCGACCGGATTCGAGAGTGGCGCAGTCGATGACGTGGGCGAGCACGGAGCACCGCTCCACGTGCCGCAGGAACTCCAGACCCAGCCCACGACCGAGATGCGCGCCGGGGATGAGGCCCGGCACGTCCGCGACGGTGAACCGCGTGTCGCCGGCCGTGACGACGCCGAGGTTGGGGACCAGCGTCGTGAACGGGTAGTCGGCGATCTTCGGCCGGGCGGCGGAGAGGACGGACACGAGGGAGGACTTGCCCGCGGAGGGAAAGCCGATGAGGGCGACGTCAGCGAGTGACTTCAGCTCGAGGACGACATCGAACGCCTCACCGGGCTCACCGAGCAGCGCGAAACCGGGCGCCCTGCGGCGCGGCGACGCGAGCGCCTTGTTGCCGAGCCCGCCCCGGCCCCCGCGAGCGATGGCGTGCTCCTGCCCCGGGGCCACGAGGTCGACGACCACGTCTCCGAATGCGTCCTTGACGACCGTCCCGGCGGGGACCGGGAGGACGAGGTCCTCGCCGTCCGCGCCGTTGCGCTCGTCGCCGGCACCGGGCTTGCCGTTGCCGGCGGTCTGGTGCGGGTGGTGGTGGTAGTCCAGCAGCGTCGTCGCCTGGGGGTCGACGAGGACGATCACCGAACCGCCGCGGCCGCCGTTCCCCCCGTCCGGGCCGCCGAGCGGCTTGAACTTCTCGCGCCGCACGGACGCGACCCCGTTGCCGCCGTGTCCCGCCGCGACGTGGAGCACGACGCGGTCGACGAAGCTGGCGGCGGGCATACGGTCATTCTCCCCAGACGCCGAAGGGCGGACCCGTGGTCCGCCCTTCCAGTGACGCCGTACCGGTCAGGCGTCGGCCGGCTCGATGGCAACGACGCGGCGGCCTCGCTTGGTGCCGAACTTGACCGCACCGGCGACGAGGGCGAACAGGGTGTCGTCGTTCCCGCGGCCCACGCCGTCACCCGGGTGGAAGTGGGTGCCGCGCTGGCGGACGAGGATCTCACCGGCGTTGACCTGCTGCCCGCCGAACCGCTTGACGCCGAGCCGCTGCGCATTGGAGTCACGCCCGTTGCGGGACGAGGACGCGCCCTTCTTGTGTGCCATCTCGCTCGTCCTCTCTCAGACGTCGATCGTCGTGACCTTGACCTGCGTCAGGTGCTGACGGTGCCCCTGGCGCTTCCGGTACCCGGTCTTGTTCTTGAACTTCATGATGGTGATCTTCGGGCCCTTGGCCGGCTTGACCACCTCAGCGGTCACCTTGACCTTGGCGAGCTTGGCCGCGTCGCTGGTGACCGTGCCGCCGTCCACGACGAGCAGCGGCGTCAGGTCGACGGTGTCGCCGGGCTGGCCGGCCACCTTGTCGACGAGCAGGACATCGCCCACCGACACCTTCTCCTGGCGTCCGCCAGCGCGAACAATCGCGTACACAGGTCACTCGCTCTCGTCAGTCGTCGCGTCACGCAGAACGGTGCGCACTCGGGAACCGTGCCGCA
>DATLQE010000189.1:0-2631 GCA_035535335.1 Lapillicoccus sp.
GTTTTACCGTCGCTGCGCGCCTCGTCGGCGACCCAGGGTGCGACCCCGGCTGCCGCGGCCCCCACTCGGGTCGTCGTCGACCGGCTGGGCATCGACATGCCGGTGGAGCCGCAGGGAGTGCTCCCGGACGGCCAGATGGCCCTGCCAATCGGCCCCGACGTGGCGGGCTGGTACCGGTTCGGCAGTGCCCCTGACGACGCCGAGGGCGCCACCGTCCTCGCCGCGCACGTCGACAGCAAGACCGGCATCGGGCCCTTTGTCCGGCTGGGGTCGGCCCGGGCCGGCGACCGGGTGGAGGTCTGGGTCGGCAGCCAGCGACACGCATACCGGGTCACTCAGGTGGTCCGCGTCGACAAGCTGCGCCTGGACGGTGACGCGCTCTTCCCGGTGTCCGGACCACCGCGTCTCCACCTCGTCACGTGCACGGGCGAATACGTGCCGGGATCCGGGTACATCCAGAATCTCGTCGTTCTCGCGGACCGGTGGTGACCTATCGTGAGCCGCGTGACGGACATCGAGCGAGCCGACACCGAGACCACGCGGGGCGTACTGGCCCTCGCGGAGGCCTTGGCGGACGGGTCCCGAGAGGCGCTGTCAGAGTGCTACCGGCGGTGGGGACCGTTGGTCATGGGAATCGCGTCGCGGTCACTGGGTAGCCGCCAGGACGCGGAGGACGTGACGCAACAGGTCTTCGTCTCGGCGTGGCAGAGCCGCGGCACGCTCCGGCCGTCGGAGTCCGCGCTGCCGGCCTGGCTCATCGGCATCGCCCGCCGCCGCGTGGCCGACGAGTATGCGCGTCGGGCTCGGGCGGCGCGCACCTCGAACAAGGTCGCGGCGAACAGGGTGGACGGGTCGCAGGTCCAGGACCTGGAGGCGGTCGACCGCCTCGTCGACCGGGTGCTGCTCCGCGAGGCGGTCGACCAGCTCGCCGAGCCACGACGTACCGTCCTGAACCTGGCGTACGTCGAGGACCGAACCCAGGAGGACATCGCCAGGCATCTCGACCTACCGCTCGGCACGGTCAAGAGCCACATGCGGCGCGGGCTGCTCCAGCTGCGGCGAGACCTGCTCCAGGGTCGGGAAGGGGGCGACCGATGACCCACCTGACTGACGAGGTGCTCGCCGCCATCGCGCTCGGGGACCCCGACGTCGACCCGGCGGACCGCCAGCACGCCGAGACGTGTCCGCTCTGCTCGGAGGAGGTCGCCGAGCTCATTTCTGTGCACGGCCTGCTCCGCGAGGAGGCCGGTATGCGTGGCGCCCACCGCGTTGACCCCGGACCCCAGGTGTGGCAGCGCGTGCTAGCGGCGACGAGCGAGGACGTGGCCGCCGAGCGGGTGCCCGAGGCGTCCGCGGCACTTGGAGAGCCGGCGACGCCCGTGCGCGGAACCGGGTCCGAGCCGGCGGTTCTCTCGGTGCCCACCAGGGGCGACGTCCGGAGCGGCGTCCGGTCGACCCGGTCGTCCTGGTGGCTGATCGCCGCCGCGGCGGCCTGCGTCCTCATCGGGGCGCTAGTCGGGCGAGCCGTCTGGTCTCCGGGCGAGACCACCCAGGCGGTGGTCGCTTCGGTGGCGCTCACCTCACTCGACGCCGCCAAGCAGCAGGAGGGCACGGCCCAGCTGATCGGCGGTCAGGGCGGTCAGGGTCAGGAGCTGCGGGTCGACACGCAGCCGATGTCGACGAGCTCTGGGTTCGTGGAGGTGTGGCTCATCAACACCGACGGCAAGCGGATGGTGTCGCTCGGCGTGCTTCCTGGTACCGAGGCGACGTTCTCGGTGCCCTCCGACGCGATCCAACAGGGCTACACGATCGTCGACCTGTCGCGGGAACAGTTCGACGACAAGCCGCAGCACAGCGGCGACAGCATCATGCGAGGGACGTTGCCGGTCTGAGTCGACTGCGTTTCGCGGGCAGGTGGCCGCTTCAGTCTGGCGTGGCCTCGCGGAGAGCCCGGAGGACCCGGGCGTCGATGCCGTCGGGAGTCAGCCGCATCTCGTAGTTCTCCACACCGGCCCACGACTCCAGCGCGACGACGACGTCGCCGGTGTGACCCAGCCGGGCCAGCCGCTGCGAGACCTCGTCGGCGAGGTCACCGGTCAAGGGCTGGACGCCCTCCGGCGGGCCGAAGTACAGGTCGTTGAGGTCGAGGAGGCGGGCCAGCTCGTCGGCCGCCCCTGGATGGTCGTCGACCCGCAGGTCGACCCGGACCCCGCTTCCGTCGTAGCCCTCACCGGGAGCGACGACGTAGAGGGCCGCGCCCTGCCGGCCCCGGGCGTCGCCTCCCGCCGCATCTCCGGCGAGCAGCGCGGCCAGGAGCCGCCGCTCGAGTGGGGAGTCGGCCGTGTCCAACCACGCGCGCTCCATGTCGGCCACCACGTGCTCGCCGACGAGGATGTTGCCCTGGATGGCGTACCGCGCGTCGCCGCTGGCCCCCGCCCGGCCCCCGGCCCAGGCGATGCAGGCCGGTCCGGTGTAGGTGGCCTGGCTGTCCGGTGCCACGACGCCGAGCTGGCGGTGCTCGCGGTCCTCGTCCTGGCTGGTCACACGGTCGACCGCGGCCGTGGCGTCGAGTCCCTCGCCGAGGAGGCGCAGGACGTCGGCGCGGTAGGACCAGCGGGCGGTCGCCTGCGT
>DATLQE010000190.1:0-20440 GCA_035535335.1 Lapillicoccus sp.
GGAGCGACGGGGTAGCGCTGGGTGCGAAGGCCGAGCGTGCGGCCGGTGCGTTCGAGATGACGCAGTGTGGTCGACTTGCCGAAGCCCGCGGGGGCGACGAGGAGGATGTGGCCGCGACCGACCGCGAGCAGCCGGAGCGCCGTCTCCGCCGCTTCGGTCACCACCTCCCGGTCCCGCACTGTGACGTGTCGGGTCACGAGGTCTCCTAGGGGGCGGGGGTGCTGCCGGCGCTGTCCACGACGTCGGCCGAGCCGCCGTCCGAACCTCCGGTGGACGACGGCGCCGGGGACGAGTCGGCGCTGCTCGGGGCTGGTTCGGGCGTCGAACCCGCGCTCGACTCACCCGACGTCGCCGGGTCGGACGCCGGTGGCGGGTCACTCGCTGGTGGGGGGTTCGTGGCGGGTGGGTTCTCGGATACCGGCGGTGGGTCGCTGGCCGGGGGTGGATCACTCGCGGGCGGTGGATCACTCGCCGGATTGGACGAGGGCTGAACCGTGGACGCCGGAGTAGACCCGCCGGCTGGGGTGGAGCCGGCCGGGGTGGACGCGCCGGCCGGCGTCGAGCCACCGGCCGGGCTGGACCCGCCGCCCAGGGGAGAGCTCGACGCCGGGGTCGAGCCGTTCGCCGGTTTGGTGCCACCAATCGCGGAAGCCCCCGCGGCCGTAGACGGCCCAGAGGATCCCCCGGCGCCGGACGTGGCCGGCTTGACCATCGACAGCAGCTGGTTAGGACCCAGCGTGCCCGTCGGATTGGCCAGCCAGTCGACCCCGCTGGGACCCACTGCCCCTCCCGCACCCGGAGTGAAGACCAGCCCGGAGCCGCCGAGCATTCCCCCGGAGCCGGCAGCGGCGGCGCTGCCCAGTCCGCTCGGCCCCGTCAACGTCGTCGTGTCGTCGGCGCTCTGCATCGCCCCGCCAATTGCCGGCACTGCCGCAACCGCGATCAGCACGGCGGCAGCCATGACCAGGTGGGTCGGGCGAGGGAAGGGGATCCGCGTTGGCCGGGCGGGCGCTCGTGCAAACGATGGCGGCAAGGTGCTGCGTCCGCCGGTGGCTGCGGGCGCCTTGCCGCCACGGTCTGGGGCCGCATTCGACGCAGCGGAGGGAAGCGCCGTCAGCGAGACCAGCGGATCCCATTGCCGACGGGCTCGGGCCAACGCGCCGGCCGTCGACGCATCATCCGTGGACGTGACCGGCGCTGGGACCGCGCCACGGCCTGCCTTAGCCGCTGCTCTTGCTGGGCCGACCTCCACTGCCGGCTTGTCGGTGGTGGCGCACCTAGCCAGCCGGTCGCCCACCCGCGGCACGGCGATAACTGGCACATCGAAACGCTGGCTGGCCGCTTCGACGAGTGATGGAGCGGACGCCGCTCCTCCCACGAGCAGGATCATCCGCAGCGGAGCGCCGTCGTCATCCGAGCGGGACACCGCTGTCCCGAGAATGTCGAGCTGACGAGTGAGCAGCCGAGCGGTCAGCTCCTCGACGTCGCTCCGAACCACACGGACCGGCACGCCGTCGACATCGACGTCCACGGCAGTATCGGCCGACAGAGCGACCTTCGCCCTCTCGCACGCCCGGCGCAGCTGGGGCAGGTCGACGGGTGTACGTCCCTCGGAGCGGCCCAAGCCGGTGCCATGGCAGAGTGCGGCGAGGAGGGCGTCGTCGACGGCGTGGCCCGCGTTTCCGCGGTCGACCCGCATCGCTACGACGTCGCCAGAGGAGGCACTGGATTGCCGCCACACGGCGGCTTCAACGCAGGAACCGCCGACGTGGAGGATTCCGACCCGGTCGCCGGCGGCGAGCTCGGCACACTCGGCGGCGGCCACGACGGCCTCGGCGCGGGAGATCCACCTGACCGAGGTGTCGGCGGAAAGACGACGGACGAGATGGCTCTCGACCGCCGCCCGGCCACGCGGAGAAAGGTCGACCGGATGCACGAGGGTCAGCCGGCTGGGAGCGACGGGCTTCACGAGGCTGAAGAGTGTGGCGACCTGCCGGGCGAGCATCTCAGCGCCGCCGATCGCCTGATCGGCCACGACCATGGGGACCGGGTCGTCCGCCCGAGAAAGGATGTTCGACACGAGGACGTCTCCAGCACGGGCGCGTTGCGCGCCCCAGAACCAGCGGCCGGCCTCGGTGACCCGCAGGTCGGCGGGGAACTGCCCCGGCAGCGCCCCCTTCACCAACTCCGGCCGGGAGAAGGTTCCGTCCCTCTCGACCGTCACCCAGAGGTTCGTCTCCCCGAGCTCGACGACGACCTCGGTCATCACCGGAGTGGAACGCACCGTCGTCGGCACCGACTGATCCGTGTCCCTGACAAGCGACACCGTCTCGGCGGAGGTCGGAACGACTCCCCTGGCCCGGTCGGTGACTACCTCAGCGATAGCCCCATTGCGCATGCTTTTCTCTCCGTTGTCCGCCCCTTGATGCACCACCATATGCACTGCGACGCATTCTCGCGCATCAGCCGTACGGACACCGGGAGTCCCCGCAGGGAGAATCCCCTAGTCATCCCCTAATCCCTCACTGCTCGCCGTTCTCGCCGCCCCCTCACCGGCCACTGAGCTGGGGGTGGCTGCCCCGATGTGGTCCGGCGACGGGATTTCTAAGGTCCTCCTCAGGCAGGGAACCGTTCCCGGCTTCCACCCATAGGGGAAGGACACCATCAGCATGGCGATCACCCAGAGCCTTCTGGACTTCATTCTCAACCTCCTGCGCGACCCCGAGGCCGCAGAGGCGTACAACGCGAACCCGCAGGCCGCCCTGGCCAGCGCCGGGCACGGCGACCTGAGCTGCGCAGACGTCGACGCCGTCCGTCCAGTCGTCCTCGACTACGCGTCGGTCAGCATGGACCGGGAGTACAACACCGGAGGCAACCACTCCTCCGCGAGCGGGGACTCGGCCTGGGGCTACAGCGGCGGGCACTCGAGCGGCGGGCACTCGAGCGGCGGGCACTCCAGCGGCGGGCATGACGGTGGCGGGCACCCCGGTGGCGGGCACCCTGGCGGTGGACACCCCGGTGGCGACCACGACGGGCATGACGGCGGGCACCCTGGCGGTGGACACCCCGGTGGCGGACACCCCGGTGGCGACGACCACTCCCACGCCGTGGCCCAGCTCACCTCGATCGTCAACAACTACACATACTCCTCGACGATTGACGACCGCGACACCGTCACCGACCAGTCGGTCAACCAGAACATCTGGGCCGACGGCGACGTGACGCAGATCTTCGACAACGACGCGATCATCGCGTCCGGCGACGGCGCCATCTCCGCCGGCGGCTCCGTGGCCGTGGACAACTCCACGACGGTCCGCGACTCGTACAACGACTACTCGGACAACTCGAACCAGGGCAACGACTACTCCGACAACTCGGACAACTCGAACCAGGGCAACGACAACTCTGTGAACACCGACATCGACGTGGACGTCGACGACTCGTTCAACGACAACTCGGACAACTCGGTGACCGACAACTCGGACAACTCGGTGACCGATGTCGATGTTGACATCGAGGACTCTTTCCAGGACAACTCAACGAACGTGAGCGACTCGGGCAACGGCAACATCGTCGACTCGAATGTCGGAAACACGGACAACTCGACCAACACCGACATCGACGCCGACGTGGACATCGACGACTCCTTCAACGAGGACAACTCGACCAACACCGACAACTCCACGAACACGGACGTTGACGTCGATGTCGACGTCGACGACTCGTTCAACGACAACTCGACCGACAACTCGAACCAGATCAACGACTCGCTCAACGACAACAACGTCGCGGTCGACTCGGGCAACGAGAACTCGGGGAACGTCGACTCTGCCGTCGACAACGACGACAACTTCTCCGACAACGAGAACTCGGGGAACGTCGACTCTGCTGTCAACAACGACGACAACTTCAGTGACAACTTCAGCGACAACTTCAGCGACAACTTCAGCGACAACGAGGACTCGGGCAACGTGCTCTCGGCTGTCGACAACGAGGTCGAAGCGTCCTGATCTGTTCCGTAATGGGATGAGATTGACCGGACTGGTCCGGCGGGGAAACCCGCCGGACCAGTTCCGTTGTGCGCCGAGTGCTTCGAGGTCCCCCGGAACCGGACCGCCGGCGATCCTGGATCCGATGGGCCTGGTGGCGACGAAGCCCCCTACCATCGATCGACCCCGGGTGCTGCACGGACAGCACAACCCAAGGAGACGTTGACATGACCGTGGCAGCACCAGACCTCGTCCAGCGCGTGCGGTCCCTGTGCCAGCAGCAGGGGCGCGCCGACCTCGTGGCTCGGCTGGGGCATACGACCCGTCGGCTCTCGGATCCGTCGGTCCGCGTCCTCGTCGTCGGCGAGTTCAAGCAGGGCAAAAGCCAGCTCATCAACGCGCTGGTCAACGCCCCGGTCTGCCCGGTCGACGACGACGTCGCCACCGCAGTACCGATGGAGGTGCGCTACGGCGCGCAGCCCGCGGCGGCCATCCTGCTCGCCTCGCGGTCAGCGGCGGTCGACGGCGGGCTCGCCGAACCCGACCAGGTCGACGTCGCGATCGACGCTGTCGCCGGCTCCATCGGGGGACGAGTCGAGCGCGCCGACGGCCGAACTGTCGTCGGTGCCAAGGCGCTACTGCCGCGCGCGATCCTCCAGGACGGCCTGGTCTTCGTCGACACTCCAGGCGTCGGCGGGCTCGCCTCGAGCCACTCGGCCAGCACCCTAGCGGCCCTCCCGACCGCCGACGCCGTGATCCTGGTCTCGGACGCGTCGAGCGAGTTCACCGCACCGGAGGTGACCTTCCTGCGTCAGGCCCTGGCTGCCTGCCCTACTGTCGCACTCGTCCTGTCTAAGACCGACCTCTTTCCGGACTGGCGCCGCGTTCGAGACCTCGACGGCGGTCACCTTGAGCGGCTCGACCTCAGGCTGCCGATCATCCCGGTGTCCTCGAGTCTGCGGCTGGCGGCGGCAGCGCGTGGCGACGCGAGTCTCAACGACGAGTCGGGTTTCCCGGAGCTGGTCCGCTACCTTCGCGCCGAAGTTCTCGGGCGGCGCGACCAGCTCCTGGCCCGGTCAACGGCTCACGACGTCAACGGCGTGGTCGACAACCTCAAGATGGCCCTGACGGCCGAGCGAGACGCGCTCGCCGACCCTTCGGCCGTGCCCGAGCTCGTCGCGGCGCTCAACGAGGCCCGCACCCGAGCCGACGAGCTCAAGCGCCGCTCGTCGCGGTGGCAGTCCACTCTCTCTGATGGGGTCGCGGACCTCAACGCCGACCTTGACCACGACCTGCGCGACCGGATCCGGGTCATCGTCCGTGAGGCCGAGACGTCCATCGACCAGGGCGACCCTGGCGAGTCGTGGGACGAATTCTCCATCTGGTACGAGCAACGCATCTCCGCCGCCATCGCCGACACCTTCCTCTGGGCCGAGCGCAACGCCGGGTGGCTGGTGGAGGAGGTTGGCCAGCACTTCTCAGAGGACTCCAAGACCCTGATCCCTGACTTCCACCTGGACGACACGACCGGCGTGGTCGATCCGGTCAACGAGCTGGGCCGCCTCGACACCGGCCAGCTCAATACCATGCAGAAGATGCTCGTGGGCTTGCGCGGCTCCTACGGAGGCATCCTCATGTTCGGCCTGCTCACCGGCTTGGCCGGAATTCCGCTGGTCAACCCGATCTCTGTGGGCGCAGGCATCGTCCTCGGCACCAAGGCCTACCGCGACGACGCCGACCAGCGGCTCAAGCGCCGGCAGGCCGAGGCCAAGGTCCTCGTGCGCAAGTACTCCGACGAGGTCATCTTCTACGTCTCCAAGCAGCTCAAGGACCGGCTCCGCATCGTCCAGCGAGCCGTCCGCGACCACTACAACGACGTGGCCGAGGAGCTGTCCACCTCGCTGCGCGACTCGGTCAACAACGCCCAGAAGGCCGCCCACGCCAGCACCGAGGAGCGCGTGGCACGGCTCTCGGAGGTCAAGAAGTCCTTGGCGCAGCTCGATCAGATCTCCACGGCCGCCGGCCAGCTCCCAGCGGGGCAACGCGCCGCCCAGCGCCCGCAGCCCCGGGCCGGCGCTGGATCGGCGGCCAGCGTCGGACCTCCCCGACCCGGTATGCGGGTCGGCGACGGCTCTGCGGGGACGGGGGCTGTCGCCGCCTCCAGCACGCCAACCGTCCCGATGCGGCCGTCTGCATGACGGCAGGAAACCCGCATGGCGAGTCTGCTCGCGTACTGCTGGATGAGGCGGCGGAGCTGCTCGCGCACGATGAGTCGGCGCTGGCTCGAATCACCGCAGCCCAGCAACGCCTCGACGAGCCACTACGGGTGGCCATCGCCGGCAAGGTCAAGGCCGGCAAGTCAACCCTGCTCAACGCCTTCCTCGGTGACCGCGTCGCGCCGACGGACACCGGCGAGTGCACCCGGGTGGTCACGTGGTACCGCCACGGGGCGGTGCCGACGGTCACCCTCATCCCCAGGACGGGGAAGCCCCGCCCTCAGCCCGTGCGCCGGGTGGACGGACGGCTGATCCTCACCACCGACGGCCTGGCGATCGACCAAATCGAGCGCATCGAAGTCGGTTGGCCCGCGCCGGCGCTCAAGGACCTCACGCTCGTCGACACCCCCGGCCTGGCCTCGCTCTCGGAGGAGCTCAGCCTCCAGTCGTCGACGGCGTTGACCCCGGAAGACTCGGTCTCGATCGTCGACGCCGTCGTCTACCTCATGCGCCACCTCCACGCGACCGACGCCAACTTCCTCGAGGCGTTCCGCGACCAGCAGGCTGTGCCCAGCCTGTCCGCGATGACGCTGGCGGTGCTGTCCCGGGCCGACGAGGTGGGCTCCGGCCGGATCGACGCCCTCATCTCGGCGGCTCAAGTCGCGCAGCGCTACCGTACCGACCCTGCGGTTCGCGCCCTGTGTCTCGACGTCGTCCCGGTCGCGGGGCTGCTGGCGGAGAGCGGGCGCACCCTGCGGCAGGTTGAGTTCGAGGCGCTGCGTGACCTCTCCCGCCTGAGCCGGGAGGACCGCGAGCGGCTGCTGCTGTCCGCCGACCGGTTCGTGGCCACGCCGTTGCCGGATTCGCCCGCGGCGACGAGCGAGGTCCGGTCGGCGCTGATCCAACGCTTCGGAGTCTTCGGGATCCGGCTGGCCACGGTCCTCGTCCGCGACGGCTTCCAGACCGGGTCGGCGTTGGCCGAGGAGCTGGTCCGCCGAAGCGGCCTCGACGAGGTCACCCGGATCCTCACTATGCAGTTCGCCGCCCGGGCCGACGCCTTGAAGTCGCGGTCAGCTCTTATCACGGTCCAACGCGAGCTGAGCAAGCACGAGGACGCCCACCCAAAGCACGTCGGGAATCTGGCCGAACGGGTCGACGGGGCGCTGCACACACGTCACGACGTCGAGGAGCTCAGCCTCATCACCACGTTGCACAGCGCGCCGCCGGCCGAGCTGCCGCCGGAGCGGCTCGCCGAGGCGGAGGTGATTCTTGGCGGCTCCGGAACCACTCCGGCGGCCCGACTGGGGCGGGGTGCGTTCGAGGACCGCGTGGTCCTCCGCGGTGAGGCGGTGTCGGCGATCCAGGCGTGGCGACGCCTCCAGAGCGACCCCGCCAACGGCGAGAGAGTGCGCAACCTCTGCCGAGTCGTTCTTCGCAGCCTCGAAGGTGTGGTCGCCGAACTCGACCACCCTGGCCAGCCGGCCGCCTGACTAAAGAGCGCACGCGCGTCCGGCTCAGTGCAGCGATGCATGACTGGCTGTGACGCATACCGAGCCGACTCATTCGCGTCACCCGTCGGCGGCGGTCTCCTCGTCGCGACGGCTCCGAAGCCACCTCGTCACTGACCGGGCGAACGCCCGGACTGAGGCCACCAGGGCGAGCAACCCACTGAAGATCAGCGCGACGACCAGCAGCCAGCCCTGCCAGCCCGTCAACGGGATGAGAATCGTACAGAGGAACGCCACCAGGACGTGCAGGATGGCCACCGGCACCAGAACGGCGCGCGGCCAGGCGCGACGGCGCAGGAGCTGGGTCGACACCGCCCACTCCGGGATGGCGACCAGCAGCAGCGCTCCGATCGCCAGGTAGACGATTAGCGGGGCCGTGTCAGCCAACCGAGTCTCGGACACCGTCGTGTCCTGGTCGTGAAGAAGCTCGGTGAGGTTGGAGACCAGACTCGACCTGGTCATCACCATGATCACCACGGAGAAGAAGAGGATGGCGACCGCGAGGTACCACATCGTCTGCGACCGCCGGAGCGCCAGCGGCACCGCCGCCTTGCCCCTGACCGGCGGTGGGGTCCGGTCGGACAACGCCGGCCGCTCCGGACGCGCGACGCGTGCCTCCGGGCCGCGCGAGGCCCAGGCGCTGCTCGTCCGATCCCCATCCCCCGATACCATGCCCGGCACTCTACGGCGTTGCCCGCGGGCGTTGTGGCAGTACCGGACCCGCACGTGAAACTTGCCGAAATCGGGTGCAAAGGTGCAGTGCCAGAGCACACTAGGCGGTGGCTCATTCGGCAGTGCTGCCTCTCCTCGGGAGACCCACGTGGACGTCGACGCCGATCCCGACCGCGACCGATCAACCGCGTTCGCCGATGCGCAACCCGGCCCTCGTGCGCAACTGGCCGCGATCGTCGAAGTCCTCTCCGTCCTGGCGCGTTCCTCGTCACAGCAGGGAAAGGTGTTCGACGCCGTCGTCAACAACGCACGTCGGCTGTGCGGTGCCGATGTGGCCCAGATCCATCTCCTCACGGACGAGGGGCTGAGGATCGTCCACTCGGTCGGCCTCAACGAGGCATACATGGAGTTCGCCCAGGCGCATCCCATCCCCGTCGACCGGAACGGCCTCACGGGGCGCGTGGTCATGGATCGGAAGACGCACCAGATCACGGACGTGCTCGCCGACCCGGACTACCGGAACCGTGAGTACCAGCGGCGCGGTGGCTTTCGGACGATCATGGGTGCGCCGATGCTCATCGCCGACGAGGTCGTCGGGGTCCTGTCCGTCTGGCGCACCGAGGTGGAGCCGTTCGCGCCGCGGATCGCCTCGGTCCTCGCCACCTTCGCGAACCAGGCGGCTCTGGCGGTCCGCAACGTCCAGCAGACGACCGCCCTGGAGCGTCGCTCCTCCGAGCTGGCCGCCAAGGTGGAGCAGCTGGAGGCACTGTCCGAGATCAGCAAGGTGCTCGGCTCCTCCCTCGACGTGGAAGAGGTCCTCTCCACGATCGTCAGCCACGCCGTGGAGCTGTCGATGACGGACGGTGGCTCGCTCATGGAGTACGACGCCGCAACCCGACTGTTCCGGGTCCGCGCGGCGTATGGGACCAGTGACGAGGTCCTGGAACAGCTGCGACGGGCCCGGATCCACGCGGACGAGACGTGGGTCGGGCGGTGCGCGTACGCCACCTCCTCGTTCCAGATCGAGGACCTTCAGACCGTCGACCGCGACGCGCACCTCACGATCCTGCACGCCGACGGCTGGCGCTCGCTCGTCGCCGTTCCGATGCGCAGCCACGACCACGTCGTCGGCGCCTTCGTCGTGCGGCGGAGACAACCCGGGCGGTTCACTGAGGACGTCTGCGACCTGCTGTCGGCCTTCGCAAGCCAGTCGGCGATCGCCCTGACCAACGCCCGGCTTTACGAGGAGCTCGCGCGACAGAGTGTCGAGCTGACGGTCGCCAGTCAGCACAAGTCCGAGTTCCTCGCCAGCATGTCCCACGAGCTCCGGACACCGCTGAACGCGGTGATCGGGTTTTCAGAGGTGCTGCTGGAGCGGATGTTCGGCGAGCTCAATGAGCGCCAGGAGGACTACCTACGGGACATTCGCGACGCGGGACGGCATCTCCTCGCCCTCCTCAACGACGTCCTCGACCTGTCCAAGGTGGAGGCCGGTCAGATGGAGCTGGACCTGACGACCTTCGATGCCGCCGCCGCCTTCCAGTACGCGCTGTCCCTCGTTCGGGAACGAGCCGCCCAGCACCGGGTCGATCTGACCCTTGACCTGTCCGAGGAGCTGCGGGTCATCCGGGCCGACGAGCTGCGCTTCCGGCAGGTGTTGCTCAACCTGCTCAGCAACGCGGTGAAATTCACCGCCGACGGCGGTTCCGTGGCGGTGTCCGCCTGGCTGGACGCTGAAGACCTGCTCGTCACCGTCACCGACAGCGGTGTCGGCATCCCGTATGCGGACCAGGACCGGATCTTCGACACCTTCCAGCAGGGTGGCCGGTTCGTCGTGCGGTCCGAGGGAACCGGGCTCGGCCTGACAGTGACGAAGCGGATCGTCCAGCTCCATGGAGGCCGAATCTGGGTCACCAGCGCACCCGGCGTCGGCAGCTCGTTCGGGTTCACGATTCCCGGCCAGAGCATCGGCGACGCCGCGGAGGAGGCCCCCCTCGCGGCTGCCGACCAGGCGCTCGGCGACCCCCGTCCGGCGGTGGTCGTCATCGAGGACGACGAGCGGTCCAGCGAGCTGGTCGCCGTTCACCTCACCGCTGCCGGACTGCGACCGGTCGTCATGCGCGACGGCCGAGCCGGACTGGCGGCGGTGCGGTCGGTGCGCCCAGTGGCGGTCATCCTCGACATCAAGCTCCCGGGGATGACCGGGTGGGAGGTCCTCAACGCCATCAAGGGCGACCCGGACATCGCCGGCACGCCGGTCGTCGTCGTCTCCGTACTTCCCGAACGCGGCAAGGGATTCGCGTTGGGCGCGGCCGACTATCTCGTCAAGCCGGTCGGGCGCGAGGAGCTGATCCACTCGATCCGTCGCGTCGTCGCGGCCGCGACCAGCCGGGCGGAGGGCCGGACCATCGTCGTCGTCGACGACGACCCCATGGCGTTGGAGCTCGTCCGCGTCACCCTTGAACCGCAGGGGTGGTCGGTCGAGGTCTGCGAGAAGGGGGCCGACGCGATCGGGCTCGTCACGTCGAGTCGCCCGTCGGTCGTGCTCGTCGACCTCCTGATGCCGGACACCGACGGCTTCGCCGTCATCGACGCCCTCGCAGCTCGCCCCGAGACGGCTGACATCCCCGTCGTCGTCCTGACCGCGAAGTCCTTGCAGGCCCAGGACCGGGAACGCCTGGACGGCCGGATCGCCTTCGTCGCCTCAAAGTCCGCGCTCGATCTCGATGTCCTCGCCCAGCGATTGGTCCGCGTCTCCCGACCGGCGGAAACGGGCGCGCCGTGACCACCGGGCGGATCCTCGTCGTCGAGGACAACGACAAGAACCTCAAGCTGACCCGGGACGTGCTCGAGTTCGCCGGGTACACGGTCGAGGTGGCCACCACCGGCGAGGAGGCAGTCGCCCAGGCGCTGGCGTCGGTGCCGGACCTCATCCTCATGGATCTCCAGCTGCCCGGGATGGACGGGCACGAGGCGCTGGCCAGGCTTCGGGCCGATCCGGACACCCAACGGGTGCCGGTCGTCGCCCTCACCGCCTCCGCCATGCCGATGGACCGGGAGCGGGCGCTGTCCGCCGGCTTCGACGGATTCCTCGAAAAGCCGATCAGTGTGCGTGAGTTCCCAGATCAGGTTCGCCGACACCTCCGGAAACGACGATGACCGGTGCGGGCGGACAGCCGGTCGTCCTCGTCGTCGACGACCTTCCGGCGAACCGCCGGCTGATGGAGGCGATCCTGGCTCCCCACGGCTATCACGTCGTCGAGGCGGAGTCCGGCGAGGACGCGCTCGAGATCCTCACCGAGGGGCAGACCGATCTCGTCCTCTTGGACCTTCTCATGCCCGGGCTGGACGGACACGAGACCTGCAAGCGGATCCGAGCGAACCCTGACACCGCATACCTGCCGGTTGTCATGGTCACGGCGAGCGGACCGGCGGAGAAGGTCCGGGCCATCGATACGGGGGCCGACGACTTCATCAGCAAACCGCTGGACCAGGCGGAGCTCCTCGGTCGGGTCCGGTCCCTGCTCCGGGTCAAGCGCTACCACGACACCGTCGTGACACAGGCCGCAGAGCTCGCGCAGTGGAACGAGGAGCTCGAGGGTCGCGTGGCCGCACAGGTGAGACAGCTCGAGCGGTTCGGGGCGCTCCGGCGGTTCTTCTCCCCACAAATCACCCGGCTGCTGCTCGAGGACGGCGACGACTCGTTTCTCACCAGTCATCGACGGGAGATCACTGCGGTCTTCTGCGACCTTCGCGGCTTCACGGCGTTCGCCGAGACCTCCGACCCGGAGGAGGTCATGTCGGTGCTCGCTGCCTACCACCAGGCGTTGGGCCGGCTCGTCTTCGAGCACGAAGGAACTCTCGAGCACTTCGCGGGCGACGGTCTCCTGGTCTTCTTCAACGATCCGGTCCCGATCCCGGACGCTCCGGCGCGGGCCGTGCGCATGGCAGTGCGGATGCGCGAGGCCGTCACGGCGCTGGCGGAGGGATGGCGCCGCCTGGGGTATGACCTCGCGCTCGGGGTTGGGATCTCACGGGGGTTCGCGACCCTGGGCCGGATCGGCTTCGAAGGCCGCTACGACTACGCAGCCATCGGCACCGTGACGAACCTCTCCGCCCGGCTGTCGGCGCACGCGGCAGGAGGTCAGATCCTCGTCAGCCAGCGAGTGATGGTCGGCGCGGAGGACGTGGCGCTGGGTCGTGAGGTAGGACCGCTCGAGCTTCGGGGCTTCTCCAAACCGCTGGTCGCCTACGAGATCGTGGGCCTGAAGGAGGACGAGGTACCCGCGTGACCACGACACCCAGCCCCGTCACGGCGCCGCCGACTCAGAGGCGTCTCGAGGACCTCAGCGAGGAGGAGCGGAACGACGCATTCGACCGCCTGCAAGCACGACTACCGCAGGTCTGGCGCGCCACGCGGACCAACGACCCGCGTGAGTCGGTGGTCGTCGTGCCGTCGATGTCACTCGACCGGATGGTGCCGGGTTCCGGGGCCTTGAACCGGGCCATGGAGGAACGGTTCCTGTTCATGCTCCTGCTCCTGCGCCAACCGCGCCTGAAGCTCATCTACGTGACGTCCATGCCGGTCGACCCGGCCGTCATCGAGTACTACCTCTCGCTGCTGCCGGGCATCATCCCCAGCCACGCCCGGGCGCGCCTCTCTCTCGTGTCGGTGGGCGACTCCTCGGCGACCCCGCTGACCGAGAAGCTCCTCGCTCGACCACGGCTCGTCCGCCAGATCCGGGAGCTGGTCCCCGATCGTGCCTTCTCGCACCTCGTCCCGTACAACACGACGGCCCTGGAACGCGACCTCTCCCTCCTGGTCGGCATACCCATGTTCGGCCCCGACCCGCGTCTCTTCCCGATCGGGACCAAGACCGGTTCGCGCCAGGCGTTCGGCGCCGCCGGCATCTCGCACCCCCTGGGTTTCAACGACCTGCGCACCATGGATGAGATCGTGGCCGCCCTGGCGCGGCTCCGGGCCGGCCGGCCGCGAGCCACGGCGGCGATGGTGAAGCTGAACGAGGGCGTGGCCGGCGCGGGCAACGCGGAGGTGCAGCTCGTCGGCCTGCCACCGGTCGGTGACGCCGCCGAGCGGAATGCCCTCCGTGACCGGGTGCACGACATGACGCTGGAGGGCACGGGAGTGGACGTGCCGATGTTCCTGGACGCGATGACGAGGAAAGCCGGGATCGTTGAGGAGCGCATCACCGGCGACGAGCTGCGGAGCCCGAGTGTCCAGCTCCGTATCACACCGATGGGTGAGGTCGAGCTGTACTCGACACACGACCAGATCCTCGGCGGTCCGACCGGTCAGTCCTACCTGGGCTGCCGCTTTCCAGCAGATCCGGCCTACGCCGGCGTCATCTCCGCGGACGCATGGAAGGTCGGTGAGGTCCTCGCCGAGCGCGGCGTCGTCGGTCGGTTCGCCATCGACTTCGTCGTCAGTCGCTCGGACGGTCAGTGGACCTCGGACGCGATCGAGATCAACCTCCGCCGGGGCGGCACGACGCATCCGTTCCTCACGCTGCAGTTCCTCACCGACGGTCGGTACGACGCCGAGAGCAGCCGGTTCCTCACGCCGACAGGCGATGAGCGCCACCTCGTCGCCACGGACCACTTCAGCGACCCCTCACTGATGGGCCTGCGGATCGCCGACCTGTTCGACCTCGTCGCGGTCTCCGGCATGCACTTCGACCACGCCCGCGAGCGCGGCGTCGTCCTCCACATGATGAGTGGGATCACGGAGCTCGGCGCGCTGGGCATGACGGCGGTGGGGGCCACGGCCGACGAAGCCTCGGAGCGGTTCGCCGACGCCGAGGTCCGACTCCGTGCCGAGGCACGGGAGGCGTTGGAGCCTCAGCCCCTGGGTTGAGGCTCCCGGAGAATGGCCCCTGCGACCGGACTCACGGCGCGATCAGCTGTGAGTGCAGGAGGGCCTCGACCATCGCAGTGGGCCAGGCGAGTGGCTCACCGCCACTTCGCCGCGATGCCCCGCCACAGCTGCACTCCCAGACCCACGTCCCCCGGCCGACCTTGCGGATCCGCGGGTGATGGTGGGCCAGGTCACGGTGGCTCCGACGGATAGGACTCATGACGCACCTCCGATCTGGTTCGCCGGGTGTTTCCCGGCTGACCCCACGGTGCGATCTGTGCGTCGTCGCGTCTGTGTCCGTCGCTACACAGCAGACGTATCGCTGACGACACAGCAGGACCTCGGCGGTGCCTCGTTGCCTCCTGGATCGCCGCGTGGTGCACTGCCTCATGGAGTGGCCGTTGCTCTCCTCGCTGAGCGCGCCGGAGCAGCGCTTGGTGCTAGCTCGCATGCACCGTCGCCGGTACGCCAGAGGCGAGACCCTGTTCCACGAGGGAGATCTCGGCGAAGCCATCCACTTCATCCAGGAGGGCCGCGTGGTCTCTCGAAGGACGACTCGTCAAGGTGACACCGTGACGTTCGCCCTACTGGGTCCGGGCGACGTCTTCGGTGAGATGGCAATGCTGGCGGAAGACCATCGCCGTTCCTCCACCATCAGTGCCATCGAAGTCGTCGTCACGCAGACGCTTCGCTTCGACGAGTTCCAGCGGCTGTGCGAGGAACATCCGGCCGTTCAGGGCCTGCTCGTCCGGATGCTCGTGCAACGCGTCGATCGGCTTTCCACGCACCTCCTGGACGCGCTGTACCTGTCGGCCGACCTCCGCGTGCTCCGCAGTCTCGTCGAGCTGTGCGGCCATTACGCAGACGGCCTCCCCTCCGGCGAGGTCATCCTTCCGCTCACTCAGGTGGAGGTCGCGGAGCTGTCCGGCGCCTCCCGTCCCACGACGAACCGGTTCCTTCGCCGTCTCGAGGAGAAGGGGATCGTCCGGCTGAACCGCGGCCGCGTCTCTGTGCTCGATGTCGAGGCGCTGCGGACGGTCAGTCCGCGGTGAGGCTCGACGCCTTGTGGGCCGCCTTGGCGCCGGTCTTGTCCGACTGCACGATCCAGTAGGGCTCATCGTCGCTGGCGTTGAACCTCTGCCCGTCGAAGGTGAACTCCGACGTCCGCTTCTCCAGCGCCTTCCCGTGCGTAGCCCCCTGTGAGGTGTTCCACGAGACCTTGCTGCCCTTGCTGATGGCCATGGTTCGACCGTATGCGTGAGTGCACGGGCTCGCCTCCCAGGAGCCGGATGCGACGATGGACGATCAGACGAGGCGACCTCGGTCGCGATTCGGTGGCAGGAGGTCGGCCGTGCGAGCTCGGTCCGCGCTGACGACCGACCTCGGCGGCCTGTATGCCGCCCAGCGACTCTCCATGGTGCGACTGGCCCTGCTGCTGCTCGGCGACCGCGACGTCGCCGAGGCGGTGGTTCAGCGCGCGTTCCTGGGGCTGCTCCGGCGCACCGACCGCAGACGGCTCGACCCGGGAGTCGTGGTCGCCGAGCTGCGTGCACGCGTTGTCATGGGTTGCCGCGTCGTGCGCCGAAGGCGGCGGCGGGACCTGCGCCCCCAGGCACCGGGACGGGACACCTACGGCGACGTCCTGGCGCTGCCCCGAGGCGAGTGTGAGGTGGTGGTCCTCGAGGTCTGGGGCCGGTTGAGCCGCCCGCAGGTGGCCGCGACCCTGCGCACCAGCGAGCGCGCGGTGGCGGCCGTTCGGGCCGCGGCGTTCGGCCGCCTGCGCCGTCCCGAGGAGGCCGACGACACGCATACGAGAGACCGCGTGGCCGAGGCGCTCGAACGGCGCGCCGACGGGATCGGCGCCGAGGACCTACGGTGGCGGTTCGCCGAAGTCGTCGACGAGGACGCCCGGCGGACCGCCCAGCACCGCCGGTGGTGGCTGTTGGCGGTCGCCGTGCTCATCGTCGTGGCCGTCGTCCTCGCCGTCCAGACCGGCGTCCAGCGCTACACCGGTCCGACTCCGTCTCCGACCCCGTCCCCGTCGCCGTCGGACGCCCCGGTCACGAGCCCGCTGTCGTCCCCGGCGCTGGCCCCCGGTGAACGTCCTCGCGCCGACATCCCTTGGGCCGATGTCGGCCCGGGATGGGTGGTCATCGCGACCGCCACTCCGGCTACCGCCATCACGACGACCTTGCTTCTGGTGAGCCCTCAGGGAACGCGCTACGGGCTCGGCAGCGCACCGGAGAGCATGGTGGTGCAGGACGTCAGTGCGGACGCCCGACACGTCATGGTCGCCGTCGGCTCCCGCGCCCAGGAGTGGGACCTGCCGTCGGGGACCGCCCGGGAGGTGGTGACGCCGTACGGCTGGAAGACGCTGCGCTACACCGGTCCGGATCCCAGCTATGGCTACCTCGTGCTCTGGACCGACTCGTCGTCGTCGGTGCGCCTGGCGCGCTGGACTTGGGACGGCAACTTTCACACCGACTACCGCACAGTCCTCGCCACTACCGCCGGCAGCCCACGCCACCCCGGCGTCCTGGTCAGCCCCGACGGCTCATCCGCGCTGCTCTCGTCGCGCGACGGTCCACTTCAGCTCCTCGACTTCGCGACCGACACGATCGCCAGCCCCGGTCCCTTCGACGAGGCGCCGACCTGTGAGCCGTTGGGTGACTGGTCGGCGACCGATGCGGTCGTGGGCTGCGGCTCGTCGGTCCAGGTCAACGCGTACAACAACCTGGTCGGTCGGCCGCTCCTGGTCACACCGGCCGGAGGGACACCGGTTCGGGCGGCAGGCGCGTGGCAGACCGCCGGACCCGACGTCGTCCAGCTCGACGACGTCTGCTCGCCGGCGTTCGGCAGCATCCTGTTCGACCGCCGGATCGCGCCGATGACCACCGGCGGCGTCGCCGAGGGGCTCGTCCCCAACCAGGCCGTCGGCCGGACCGTCTACCTCGGGGGCACCCGGTGCGCGTCGGACGGTGACCGGCTGGTCGCCTACGACGTCGCCACTGGGCGGACGACGGAGCTGGCGGGCCCGGACGCCGGTGGCCGCACGGTCCGTCAAGCCCTCGTCGTGGTCCGGCCGCGCTGAGTGACACGATGACCGCGTGAGCGAGGCCCAGAAGAAGAGCGACAACCGGAGCAACCCCACGACCGACGAGTTCCGGACGTTCGTCAAGTCGGGCTGGGCGCCTCGGTCGGTCCGCATGCCCGAGCGGGCCGAGGTCGCCCCGTATGCGGCGGCACGCCGCGAGGCGGTCAGCGAGGCGTTTCCGGGCGAGCGCCTCGTTATCCCCGCTGGTGGGCTCAAGGTCCGCAGCAACGACACCGACTACGTGTTCCGGCCGCACTCGGCCTTCGCGCACCTGACCGGGTTCGGTGGAGACCAGGAGCCGGACGCCGTCCTGGTCCTCGAGCCCCGAGAAGGCGGCGGCCACGACGCGGTCCTCTACTTCACCCCGTGGGGCGGACGGGACTCGGACGAGTTCTTCACCGACACGCGGTACGGCGAGTTCTGGGTGGGCGCCCGTCCGACGCTGGAGGAGATCGAGGCGGAGTTCGGCCTGACCGCGCGCAACATCGACGAGTTCGCCGATGCGGTGGCCAAGGACGCCGGCGAGATCACCGTCCGCGTCGTGCGAGACGCCGACCGCGACGTGACGGCCCAGGTGGAGCAGGCCCGGGCCGCGGCGTCCGAAGAGGCGGCGTCCGCCGACGAGATCCAGAGCCAGGTGGGGGCCGACGAGGAGCTGTCCCGGGTCCTCTCGACGCTGCGGCTGGTCAAGGACGAGTGGGAGGTCGAGCAGCTGCGGCTCGCGATCGCGGCCACGCAGGAGGGGTTCGAGGCGGTCATCGCCCAGCTGCGTGAAGCGGTGAGCAGGGGCCGCGGTGAGCGCTGGGTGGAGGGCGTCTTCGGTCTGCACGCGCGGCACGGCGGCAATGGGGTCGGCTACGACTCGATCTGCGCCAGTGGCGACCACGCGACGACGCTGCACTGGATCAAGAACACCGGTGACGTCGACGACGGTGAGCTGCTGCTCCTCGACGCCGGGGTAGAAGTCGACTCCCTCTTCACCGCCGACATCACCCGGACCCTTCCGGTGGACGGCACCTTCACTGAGCCCCAGCGCACGATCTACGACGCGGTCTACGCGGCCCAGCAGGCGGCCATGGAGGCCATCAAGCCGGGGGTGAAGTTCAGCGAGATCCACGACACGGCCATGCGGGTCATCGCCGAGTACCTCGACGAGTGGGGGCTGCTCCCGGACGGCGTCACCGTCGAGGACACGCTCGACAAGGACCACGGCATGTACCACCGGCGGTGGATGGTGCACGGCACCAGCCATCACCTCGGCATCGACGTGCACGACTGCGCCCAGGCGACCCGGGCCGACTACAAGGACGCCGAGCTGCGGCCGGGCATGGTCTTGACGGTGGAGCCCGGCCTCTACTTCAAGGCCGACGACGAGTTGGCGCCGGCCGAGTTCCGCGGCATCGGAGTGCGCATAGAGGACGACATCGTCGTCACCGAGGACGGTTACGAGAACCTCTCGGCGGCCCTGCCCCGCACGGCGGACGACGTCGAGGCCTGGATCGCCCGGCTCCAGTCCCGCTGACTCCCGCTTCCAACCCAGAGGATTACCGGGTTGGAAGCGAGAAGCGAGGTCAGAGCTGGTTGGGCGGCGGCGGCGACTGCGGCGAACCCGGCGCGTCCGCCGCATACCCGCTGGTCGGCACGTATCCGTAGCCCGCGCCGCCCATCCCGGCCCCGCCGAGGATGTCGCGCGCCTGCTGGGCGAACTTGTGCTCGACCAAGACCTCGTACTTGCTCGGCACGATGAGGCTGACCGAGCTGAAGTCGCGCTGGCCGCCGGTCAACGCGTACGTGCCTGCCGCCCACGCCAGCCCGAACAGCGCCCCGAACAGCACCGTCGACAGGACGATCTGGATCACGTTGCCGCCTTGAGGAGCGAACAACGCGAAGATCAGGCCGACGAAGAGACCGAGCCAGACGCCGGACAGGGCGCCGCCGAGCAGCACACGCCCCCAGGTCAGCCGCCCGGTGATCCGTTCCAGCTGCTTGAGGTCGGTGCCGACGATGAGGCAGTTCTGGACCGGGAACTCCTTGTCCGACAGCGTGTCGACGAGCTTCTGGGCCTCCTCGTACTTCTCGAACGTCCCGAGCGACATCGGGTACTCGAGGTTGAGGCGGGCGCGGACCTGGCTCAAGCCACTGTTGGGCTGTGTGCTCATGGGGCCAAGTATCGCAAACCGGACGGCGCGTCTTGCGGAGCGGTCATCCCCGCGCGGCGTACAGCTCGAGGAGCCGGCGCCCGATGATCATCCGCTGGATGTCCGCCGTGCCTTCGCCGATGAGCAGCATCGGGGCCTCGCGGTAGAGCCGCTCGATCTCGTACTCCTTGGAGTACCCGTACCCGCCGTGGATCCGGAACGCGTCCTCGACCACCTCGGCGCAGTACTCGGAGGCGAGGTACTTGGCCATGCCGGCCTCGAGGTCGTTGCGCTCGCCGGAGTCCTTCAGCCGCGCCGCCCTGACCATCATCTGGTGCGCCGCCTCGACCTTGGTGGCCATGTCGGCGAGCCGGAACAGCACCGCCTGGTGCTCGGCGATCTTCTTGCCGAACGTCTCACGCTGCTGCGCGTAGTCGATGCCCAGCTCGAACGCGCGCCGGGCCACCCCGCAGGCCCGGGCCGCGACGTTGACTCGGCCCACCTCGACGCCGTCCATCATCTGGTAGAAACCGCGGCCCGGCTCGCCACCGAGGATCTGGCCGGTCGAGCTCTGGTATGCGTCGAGGAGCAGCTCCGTGGTGTCAACGCCCTTGTAGCCCATCTTCTCGATCTTGCCCGGCACCGTGAGGCCGGGCGCCACCTCGCCGAATCCGGGCTCCTTGTCGACGAGGAAGGTCGTCATGTTGCGGTAGACGCTCTCGGCGTCGGTGTCGGTCTTGACCAGGACCGCGACGAGGTTGGCCGAGCCGCCGTTGGTGAGCCACATCTTCTGGCCGGTGATGATCCACCGGTCGCCTTGCGCCGGAACGGCTCTCGTGCGGATCGCGCTCACGTCGCTGCCGCATCCCGGCTCGCTCATCGAGAACGCGCCGCGAACCTGACCGGTGGCCATCCGGGGCAGGTACCGCTGCTTCTGCTCCTCGGTGC
>DATLQE010000191.1:0-2980 GCA_035535335.1 Lapillicoccus sp.
ACCTGCGATGCCGGCGACGAGGTCGTGTATGCGTGGCGCTCGTTCGAGGCGTATCCAATCGTCACCGCGCTCGCGGGCGCATCGTCGGTCAGGGTCGGGCTCGACGCCGAGGCGCGGCACCGCCTCGACGCGATGCTGGCCGCGGTGACCGACCGCACCAAGGTCGTCATCATCTGCTCGCCGAACAACCCGACCGGGCCCGCCGTGCGCGAGCGCGAGCTGCGGATCTTCCTCGACCGGGTGCCGTCACAGGTGCTCGTGGTCTTCGACGAGGCGTACCTCGAATTCATCACCGATCCGGAGGCGCCGGACGCCATCCAGCTGTGGCGCGAGTACCCGAACCTCGTCGTGCTGCGGACCTTCTCCAAGGCGTGCGGGCTGGCTGGGCTCCGGGTCGGGTATGCGGTAGCCCACGACCGCATCGCGACGGCCCTCCGGCAGACCGCGGTGCCCTTTGGCGTGAGCTCGATCGCGCAGGCGGCAGCGGTGGCGTCGCTGGCGGACGTGGCCGAGCTGAAGGATCGCGTCCATGCGCTCGTGGAGGAGCGGTCGCGGGTGGCCGCCGCGCTCGAGGAGCAAGGGTGGAAACTGCCGGAGAGCCAGGCGAACTTCCTGTGGTTCCCGCTGGGGACGGACTCGACGGACTTCTCGGCGGCGTGCCACGAGGCGGGGTTGATGGTGCGCCAGTACGGCGATGACGGGGTCCGGGTGACCATCGGTGAGGTCGAGGCGAACGACCGGCTCATCGAGGTATGCCGCGAGTTCGGCCCGCGTTGAAGAAAGGGCTCGTCACGTCGTGCGGTGGGCCGGGCCCGCGGTGAATGAGCCGCTCGACGCGCCATCGGAGAGCGCGAAGGTCGTCCAAGTCGCGCCAAATGACGCGTAGAAAACCGTGACCGAGCTCGCGAACATGGTCCTCACGAACCTTCTCAGCAGTGACGACCTCGGCCGGACCCCCTCGCGGCGGACCCAAGGCGGGCAGCGGCGTCCGCATTGTGAGATTTCCAGGTGGCCCGGATAGATTTGGCCTCGTACGGCTCAGTGGCGAGCGCGGGCATACCCCGGCCGCTCTCGCATCGAGTTGCCGTGGCCCCGACCGGCGACCCCGGACGGTGCCGCGGCCCGGAAACACGGGCAAACGGCCGACCACGAGACCGTCCGCCCAGAAGGAGCACCCCCGTGAGCGACCCTGCGACGGTCACAGCGGACCGACCCGCCGACATCACCGCCCCGACGCCCGCCGTGGGCGACGGCGGTCCCGACATGGTCCAGCTGCTCACACCCGAAGGCGAACGCGTCACCAACGCCGCGGCCGCCGACTACGCCCAGTACGTCGAGGACCTCACGGACGACGAGCTGCGCGGGCTCTACCGCGACCTCATCCTTATCCGACGCGTCGACACCGAGGCAACGGCGCTCCAGCGCCAGGGCGAGCTTGGCATCTGGGCGTCCCTCCTCGGCCAGGAAGCCGCGCAGGTCGGCTCGGGACGTGCGCTGAAGAAACAGGACTACGCCTTCCCCACCTACCGCGAGCACGGCGTCGCCTGGTGCCGCGGCGTCGACCCGCTCAACCTGCTGGGCCTCTTCCGCGGCGTCAACCACGGCGGATGGGACCCCAACGAGAAGAACTTCCATCTCTACACGATCGTCATTGGCGCGCAGACGCTGCATGCGACCGGGTATGCGATGGGCGTCCAGCGCGACGGGGCCGTCGGCACCGGCGACCCCGACCGTGACGCCGCCGTCATCGCGTACTTCGGCGACGGCGCCACGTCGCAGGGTGATGTCAGCGAGTCCTTCGTCTTCGCCGCCGTCAACAACGCCCCGATCGTCTTCTTCTGCCAGAACAACCAGTGGGCGATCTCCGAACCCAACGACCGGCAGACCCGCATCCCGCTTTATCAGCGGGCCCGCGGGTTCGGCTTCCCGGGCGTGCGGGTCGACGGGAACGACGTGCTCGCCGTGTACGCGGTGACGAAGCACGCGCTGGAGGAGGCCCGGTCAGGGCAGGGCCCGTTCCTCGTCGAGGCGTGGACCTACCGGATGGGCGCCCACACGACGTCCGACGACCCCACCAAGTACCGCGTCTCGGCCGAGGTAGAGGTGTGGAAGCTGCGTGACCCCATCGAGCGGCTCAAGGCGTACCTCGCTCACGAGGGCAAGGCCGACCGCGACTTCCTCGACGAGGTCGACCGTGAGGCCGACGAGCTGGCGGCCCACGTCCGCGAGGGCTGCCTCACCATGCAAGATCCGACGGCGGAGTCGATGTTCGACCACATCTACGTCGAGGAGCATCCTCTCGTCGAGGAGGAACGCCGCGAGTTCGCGGCCTACCAGGCCAGCTTCGCCGGCGAGGAGGTGCCGGCATGACCTCGCTGACCATCGCCAAGGCGCTCACGGCCGGTTTGCGCAAGGCCATGGAGAACGACCCCAAGGTCCTCCTCATGGGCGAGGACATCGGCAAGCTGGGCGGCGTCTTCCGCGTCACGGAAGGACTCCAGAAGGACTTCGGCGAGGAACGCGTCATCGACACGCCACTCGCCGAGGCGGGCATCGTCGGCACCGCCATCGGTCTCGCCCTGCGCGGTTACCGACCGGTCGTGGAGATCCAGTTCGACGGGTTCGTCTACCCCGCGTTCGACCACATCGTCAGTCAGGTCGCCAAGATGCGGGCCCGCTCGCTCGGCTATGTCACGCTCCCGATGGTGATCCGCATCCCCTTCGGCGGCGGCATCGGCGCGGTCGAGCACCACAGCGAGTCGAACGAGGCCTACTTCGCCCACACCGCTGGCCTCCGCGTCGTGACCGTGAGCAACCCGCAGGACGCCTACTGGGGCATCCAACAGGCCATTGAGACCGACGACCCGGTGATCTTCTACGAGCCCAAGCGGCGCTACTGGGACAAGGGCGAGGTCGACGAATCCGGTTCCACCCGAGGACTGTTCGAGGCGGCCGTCCTCCAGGAGGGCACGGACTGCAC
>DATLQE010000192.1:0-6031 GCA_035535335.1 Lapillicoccus sp.
CGGACCACCTTCGGTCAGGATGCGGCTCCAGCCGCGCTCGCCGAGCACCGCGACCAGCCGGCGGTCGTCGACCGCCTCCTCGCCACAGACGAGCACCTGCTGCTCGCCGAGCACCTCCCGCGCCTCGGCGAGGCCGGGGGAGCCGGTATGCGTTGCCAGCAGGACAGTGCCTCGCGGCGCCGCTCGGAGTCGAGGGGGTACCTGACCGGAGTTCGACACGCAGACCAGCGGTAGGGCCGAGGCGATTTCGAGCCCGGACCGCGTTGTGTGCCAACGGTCCTGCACGGTCAACGCGGTATAGCCCTCGGACCTCAGTGTGCCGGCGCCCACGACCACCACGTCACTGAGAGCTCGGAGCAGCTCGAAGACGACATGGTCTGCGGCCGAGTTGATGGACCCCGACTTGCCGTCGGGGCCGGTGATCGCGCCGTCGAGGCTGGTCGCGAAGTTGGCCCGCACCCAGGGGCCGGGCCGGGGCTGAGCGGTGTAGAGCGCGGCCAGCGACGCGTCGTCCAGGGGCGCGCCGAGGATGACGCTGTCCGCGCCAGGCAGGTCGGCGAGCAACACGCGCATCCGGCGAGTATCCCGTGCGCGTGGTGCATGCCACGGGCAGGATGGCCGCCATGGCGAAGTCCAAGTCAAAGTCGAGCAAGTCGAAGGCGACCCCGAACAAGGCGAAGGCGACCGCGAAGAAGTCGAAGCCCGGCTCGAAGGAGGCGAAGGACCTTCCCGCCGCCCCTCTCGAGGAGCTTCTCCGTGTCGACCGCGGCTTTCGTCTGGAGGACGTCGACTGCGAGAGCACTCCCGGGTTCGAGGGCGGGAAGTCCGCGGGCCAGAAGGCGTTGGCGGAGCACGCGCCCGAGCTGGGCGACTGGCAAGAGAAGCTGTACGCCGAGTCGAAGGGCGGCGGGCAGCGGTCCCTGCTGTTGGTGGTGCAGGGGTTGGACACGTCCGGCAAGGGCGGCCTCATGCGTCACGTGGTGAGCCAGATCGACCCCGAAGGCATCCGGGCGACGGCGTTCAAGGCCCCGACCGCCGAGGAGCGCAGGCACGACTTCCTCTGGCGGGTCCGTAACGCCCTACCCGGCCCCGGGAAGATCGGGGTCTTCGACCGCTCGCACTACGAGGACGTCCTCGTGGTCCGGGTCCACGACCTGGTGCCGAGATCCGAGTGGTCGAAGCGGTACGCCGAGATCAACGCCTTCGAGCGCGAGGTCATCGCGTCCGGGACCCGCATCGTGAAGGTGATGACCCACATCTCCAGCGACGAGCAGAAGGCGCGACTGAGAAGGCGGCTGGAACGGCCGGACAAGCACTACAAGTACAACCCCGGCGACATCGACGAGCGGCTCCACTGGGACGATTACATGGAGGCGTACCAGGCCGCGCTCACGAAGACCTCGACCAAGGGGGCCCCCTGGTACGTCGTGCCGGCCAACAAGAAGTGGTACGCCCGGTACGCCGTGCAGCAGCTGCTCCTCAACGCCTTGGCGGACATGGCGCCGACGTGGCCCGAGATGGGATGGGACATTCCGGCGGAGCTGGCTCGCCTCGACGCGACGTGATGGAGTTCCCGGAACCGACCCACCCGCGCGACGACCGCCGTGAGGTGCTGCTCGAGTACCTCGACTTCTACCGTGCGGTGGTGCGGGCCAAGGTCTCGGGACTCACCGACGAGGAGCTCCGCACGTCCCTCGTGCCCTCTGGGTGGACGCCGATCGAGCTCGTCAACCACCTCCTGCACGTCGAACGGCGCTGGTTGAGATGGGGATTCGAAGGACAGGCCCTGGACGATCCGTGGGGCGACTCCCGCGACGGGAGGTGGTACGTGTCCCCGGGGCAGCCGGTCGAGATGGTGCTCGACGCTCTCGACGCAGGCGGGGCCGACACTCGAGATCTCGTCCTGAGCCACGATCTCTCCGACCTCGGAGCGCCGGGCGAACGCTGGGAGGGCGCCGACCCGCCGCCGTTGGAACGGGTCCTCCTCCACCTGATCCAGGAGTATGCCCGGCACGCCGGTCATCTCGACATCGTCCGCGAGCTCGCGGACGGCACCGTCAGCGAAGGAAGCGACTGAGCACCTGAGGTCAGCCGCTTATCCGTGCGGCGCGGTCGGCCAGCGCCTCCATGCCCGCCAGGAGGTCGTGGCGGCGTCGCTGAGGTAGAGCGGCGAGGGCGGCCGCGAGCCCGTCCGGCCGGAGGACCGTGTCCGTCTGTACCCGGCGGCGGCCCTTGGCGGTCAGGGTCAACGCCAGCCGCCGCTCGTCCCCCGAGTCGCGCACGCGGCGGACGAAACCACGACGCGCCAGGTCCTTGACGAGGACGGAAGCCGAGCTCTTCGGAAGAGCGAGGTGCAGGGCCAGAGCGGTCAGGGCCATACCCCCCGTGGCCGGGATGTGGTGGAGCAGCTGCCGTTCGTGCTGGCTTAGATCAAGGTCGTCGTTCCGGTTCAGGGCGGCCCAGATCGCCCGGTACGCGCGCTCAAATCGTTCAGTATCTGAACTGGTTCACCTTCGCCCGCTCTGGCGAAGTTCTCGACGGTGAGGGGGTCGGCCGCCGGCAGCGCATGCACGGCGAATGGGGGCGCAAGCGGTCGGAGATCGACCAAGAGGTGGTCGAGTTCGACCCGCCCCGCGGGATCGCGTGGGTTCACCTGGCGGAGCGCCTGGACGGCAAGCCGGCGCCGCGCTTCGCGGCGAGTACGTGGTTCACGATCGACCTGGTCCCCGACGGCAGCGGCACGCGTGTGCACTTGCACTCGGCGCAGACACCGGCCAGCCCGCTGCGCGGCCTCGTCATGCGCCTGTTCGGCACCCGCGAGATCGCCGACAACCTGGAGCGGTCCCTCGACCGACTCGCCGCGACACCCGAGGGGGACTAGACCGGCCCGCACGTCGGTCAGACGCCGGCGACGAGCTCCAGAACCTGTTTGGCGGTGTCACTCCCGACGCGGAGGGTGCCGAAGACCCGTCCGTCGTCCTCACCGAGACGGCTGCCGAGAAACGCCTCGGCCACGACCCCGGGGGAGTACTGGACCAGCAGCGCGGCCTGGAGAGTCAGGCCGAGGTCGCGCACCAGCCGGCGGGCGCCGAGCTGGGCGTCCACCGCGTCCGCCGAGGCGGCGTGCCGGACCGCGGCCAGGGTGGCGTCCATCGCCGCGTCGAGGCGTCGGTCGTGGCCCCGAGCCTGGGTCAGCTCCTTGTCCAGCGCCTCGACGGCGAGTGGCTCCCGGGCGACGGCGCGAAGCACGTCGAGGGCATTGACGTTGCCGGAACCCTCCCAGATCGAGTTGAGCGGCGCCTCGCGATAGAGCCGGGCCACACCGTTCTCCTCGACATACCCGTTGCCGCCCAAGCATTCCAGCGCCTCCGCGACCATCGGCGGAGTGCGCTTGCACACCCAGAACTTGGCCGCGGCGACCGCGAGCCGGAGGAAAGAGGACTCGCCGTCGTCGACCGCGTGGGCCAGCCGCATACCGAGCAGTGAGGCGGCTTCCGACTCGACGGCGAGGTCGGCGAGGACCGCCCGCATGAGCGGCTGATCCACCAGCACTGCCCCGAACGCCGAGCGATGCCGGGCGTGGTGCACGGCCCGGGCCACTGCCTGCCGCATCGTGGCCGCCGAGCCGAGGACGCAGTCGAGGCGCGTTGCCGCGACCATGTCGATGATGGTCCGCACACCACGGCCCTCGTCGCCCAGGCGAGAGGCCCACGTGCCGTCGAGCTCGACCTCCGACGAGGCGTTGGACCGGTTGCCCAGCTTGTCCTTGAGCCGCTGGATGGTGAACGCGTTGTGGGACCCGTCGTCGAGCACGCGCGGCACCACGAAGCAGGTCAGTCCGCTCGGTGCCTGGGCCAGCATGAGGAACGCGTCGCTCATCGGCGCCGAGCAGAACCACTTGTGCCCGGTCAGCCGGTATGCGTCGACGCTCACCGGTCCGGCACCCGCCGGCGTGGCCCGGGTCGTGTTGGCGCGGACATCCGAACCGCCCTGCTTCTCCGTCATGCCCATGCCACAGAGGGCGCCGGCCTTGTCGGCGATGGGACGCAGCTCGGGCTCGTAGGTGCGCGAGGCGAGCCGTGGCACCCACAGCGAAGCGAGGGCCGGGTCATGGCGCAGCGCCGGCGCCGCGGCATACGTCATCGACACGGGACAGCCGTGTCCGGCGTCGACCTGGCTCCAGACCAGGAAGCCGATCGCCCGGCGGAGGTGAGCGCCGGTGCCGGAAGGCCGGGTCCACGGCTCGGCCGTGAGTCCGTTGGAGACAGCGGTGTCGAGCAACGAGTGGTAGGCCGGGTGGTAGTCGACGTGGTCCGCGCGCTCCCCGGTGGGGCGGTGGGTTCGGAGCCTCGGCGCATTCTGCTCGGCCTCGTCGGCCCAACCCTGTGCCGTGGCCGACCCCGCAAGCCGGCCCAGGTCATGCAGCGCGGTCGCGTCGCCAATGTCGCCCCAGCGGTCCAACGCCTCGACGAGGACGCGGTCGGCACCGAAGACGTCGTACCCCACCAGTGGCGGCACTTGGTTGCTCACGTCGTGCATCGCCATCCGCCGATGGTAACGAGTCACATTCTTCTCTTCTGTCACTCGTGTCACGCACCGGGCCGGGCAGCCACCGCGGCTACCGTGTTCGGCGATGACCGTCAAGGCCCGGATCCGCCGTGAGCTCGACAAGGTCCACGGCGCCACGACGACCGCGCGGCTGGTGCTGGAGACCATCCGCGCGTGTCTGCGTTATCGCGTCACGGGCCTCGCGTCCGAAGCGGCCTTCTTCATGCTGCTGTCGTTGCCGCCGCTCGTCCTCGCCTTGTTCGGCGGCGTCGGGTACGTCGGTCAGCTGGTCGGGCGGACCACCGTCGACCAGGTGACCGCGTCGATCCGCGAGTATGCGGCGCAGTTCCTGACGCAACAGAGCATCACCGAGGTCCTTCTGCCGACGGTGCAGGACGTGTTCCGCAGCGGCCGGTTCGAGCTGGTGTCGTTGGGGTTCCTGCTCGCGCTCTGGTCCGGGTCGCGGGCGCTCAACGTCTTCGTCGACACCATTGCGATCATGTACGGGCAGAGTGGGGTGCGCGGCATCGTCCGGACGCGGGCCCTCTCGTTCTCCCTCTACCTCACCGCGTTGGTCTTCGGCGTCGTCATCATCCCGTTGGTGCTCGTCGGACCGACGCTCGTCGACCGGTGGCTCCCGGAGCAGGTGCGGTTCCTCGGGGCGCTGTACTGGCCGGTCGTCGTCGTTGCCACGGTCGCGGCCCTGACGACGCTGTTCCACGTCGCGACACCGCAGAAGGCCCGTTGGTGGCGCGAGTCGCCCGGCGCCGTCCTGGCCTTGGTGATCTGGGTGGTCGCGTCGTTCGTCGTGCGGGGGACCGTCGGGCGGTCGCTGGACGGGACGTCGATCTACGGACCGCTGTCCACGCCGATCGTCGTGCTCATCTGGTTGTATGCGGTCGCGGTCGCGGTGCTCGTCGGCGCCGGTCTCAACGCCGCGACCCGGGTGCTGTGGCCGGTGTCGGCGCGCCGTTCCCCGACCGCGC
This sequence comes from Lapillicoccus sp., assembly GCA_035535335.1. Taxonomy (GTDB): domain Bacteria; phylum Actinomycetota; class Actinomycetes; order Actinomycetales; family Dermatophilaceae; genus Lapillicoccus. The sequence goes on from DATLQE010000192.1 coordinate 5,535, forward strand.
GGCTCGTCGAATGGGCCCGCGCGGAAATGGAGCGGCGGCGGTGGTACGGGGACGACGAGGAGGGGGTCCTCATGGACGACCTCATGGCAACAGAGCAGCAGTATCTGGACCTGACGTGGCCCGACGAGGACCTCGATCACGGCCGCCGGAAAGCCTCGTGACTGGTCGCGCCGCCGCATACCCGCTGCGTTTGGGGATCGTCTGTTCGGTCCGCTACTGTCTACCGTGCATCGAGCGGGGGGAGTGACACCGCCGATCACCCGCGGACGTAGCTCAGTTGGTAGAGCGCAACCTTGCCAAGGTTGAGGTCGCCGGTTCGAGCCCGGTCGTCCGCTCGGAGGCACCGAGATTCACCGGCCTTCGCGGTGGAGTGGCCGAGAGGCGAGGCAGCGGCCTGCAAAGCCGCGTACACGGGTTCAAATCCCGTCTCCACCTCGGACATCCACCGGCAACACCAGCCGGACTGGGGCGATTGGCGCAGCGGTAGCGCGCTTCCT
>DATLQE010000193.1:0-3715 GCA_035535335.1 Lapillicoccus sp.
CCAGGATCGACTCCCGGATGGGTCCGAAGGTGCGTACGGCCGCCTCCGCCTCCGTCTGTGAGTGCTGGGCTCGTCGTAGGGCGTTCCGGGCTGCTTCGGCACCCACATGGGCGGTCGCGACATCCGCCGCTGGCTCGTCCATGGCGGCCCGCACGGCCTCCTCGGTCAAGGTCGCCGTCGCCGCGGCCTGCCGCTGTTCCAGATCACGCAGCCGGCGCTTCAGGTCGACGAGGTCCTCGCTGCGCAATGTCGCGGCCTCGGCGTCCGCAAAGCTCTCGAACCCGTTGGCGGACAGCGCTTCTCGAGTGGCGGTCTCCGTCAACGCCGCATCCTCGAGCAGCTCCGCCATGGCGGTCAGCGCGTCACGGAGCTCAACCGCGGCGGCGCGGACGCGGTGGTGCTCCTCGACCACGCCTTCGACCCCGCTCTCGACCACGCTCTCGACCGCACCATCGACCGTGAGAGCAGCGCACGGACAGAGCCGCCGATGCTCGTCCAGCAACCGCGCCTGATCGAGCGCTGCCTGGTCGACGCGTTCCTGCACCTCCGCCGCCGTGCCCCCGGCAGCGGCCGCCGCTCGCTCCCGCTCCTCGACCGTGCGGAGGATCTCCTCTCGACGGGTATGCGCGGCGGCCAGGCGCGCATCGACGTCACCGAGTCGGGCCACTTCAGCAGAGGCCTGCGCCACGCGTTCCCGGACTGCCCCCAGATCGCGAGCCAGCGCGTCCAGATCCGGTCGTGGGGTCGCGCCGGTGACCGAGGAGTCGCGCGGGTGGGCGCCGGCCAGATCGGCGCTCCGCGTGACGACCAGCTGTTCGGCGGCGGCCAGCTGCGCCCGGAGCCGCGCAGTGTCCGCCTGCCTCGCCTGCCAGCGCTCCTCGGCGTGCTGCACGGTCACCGCCGCGAGCGCACCGGCGTCCGGCCCGTCCGCGAGGGGACCACCCAGGACGGCCGGCTGCGGGTGCGTGCGAGCACCGCAGACGGGACACGGCTCCCCGTCCACCAATCGCGCCGCCAGCTCCGCGGCCATTCCGTCGATGCGCGACTGCTGAGCGACCAAGAACGCCTCCCGGGCGTCCTGCTCCACCGCGCGGACGGTCACCCAACCCTGCCGCAGCTCCTCGGACCGGCGCTGGGCCGCAACAAGATCCGTCGCCAGGCGGTGCACCTCGGCCCAGCCGTCGGCCTCCGCTCGGGCGGCCGTCAAGGTCGCGGACGCCGTCTGCAGCCCACGCGCGTCGGCCTCGGCGCGCTGGGCCGCCGCAGTGTCCTGGTCCAGCTGGGCCCGTTGCCGCCGCAGGGCCTCGCGGGCGGTCGTGGCCGAGCGGGTCAGCTCAGCGAGCCGCACCCGGTCGGTCTGCAGCCGCCGTCCCACCGCTACCGCCTCGTCGAGCAGCGCGCCGCTTTCGTCCAGGGTCTCCAGCCATCCCACCGCGGTCGCCGCCGTCCAGTCGGGCGCCCCGAATCGGCTCAGCACCTCCTGGGCCGACCGTAACCGCACCTGGGCGGTCTCCAGACGCGCTCGGGCCCGGACCAGGGCGCGCAGGTCGCCGGACACGGCCTCGGCGCGTGCGGCGCGGTCGACGGTCGCGCGGAGGGTGGTCCAGCGCTCCGGGTCGGCCTCGAAGCCCGCCATCGTCTCCGCAGCCTCGCGGCCGCGCCGCTGGAGGTCGGCGACGGCCGCTGCGCGCACGGCGCCCGCCAGCGCCGCGGCAGCCTGGCTCTCCGCGTCGCCGGACGCGGCCAGGCAGGTCACCGCGTGCCGCTCGAGCCGGTCACGAGTCTCGTCGACGAGGGGGGAGAGCGCTTCCGCGGGAAGGGATCGCCACTGGGCGCCGCGATCGGGGAGGTCTCCCAGGACGTCGATGGGGATCCCGCCGAGTACGTCCTGCGCGCGGGCCAGGTCGGTGGTCAGTCCGGTCTCCGCCTCGGCCAGCGCCACCGCCAGCGCTCGGCGGCGTTCCACGAGCCAGGTCTCCACGCCGGCGTAAGTCGAGATGTCGAACAGCTTCTCCAGCAACGTCCGTCGCTCGTCGGCCGTCGCCCGCAGGAACGCGGCGAACTCACCCTGGGGCAGCAGCACGACCTTGCTGAACTGCGAGAGCCCCATGCCGAGGACCTCGGTGACGATGTCGCCGACCTCGTCGGCGCGCGTCGTGATACCGCGCCACCGGCCTCCGGTGTGCTCCTCGAGGACCACCGAAGCCGGTGCCTTGGTGAACCCGTCGCCACGTCTCTTCGGCCGCAGGAACTCCGGCGACCGGGTCACCCGGAACCGCCGCGCGCCAACCCCGAACTCCAACCGCACCCGCGGCACCGCGTCGGGCCCAGCGTGGTCGCTGCGAAGAGCCCGGCCACCCGGCCGCGCGCCCGGCACTCCGGCATACAGGGCGAAGCACACCGCGTCGAGCAAGCTCGTCTTGCCGGCACCGGTCGGACCGTGGACGAGAAACAGCCCGTTGACGCCCACCGCGTCGAAGTCGACCGTGACCGTGTGCGCGAACGGCCCGAAGGCCGTCACCTCGAGCCGGTGCAGTCTCATGCGACGCCGAACAGCTCGTCGCCCAGCCCGGGCAGCATGGCGCCGAGCTCGTCCAGCCGGGCCGCCCGCTCGACGCGTGACGCCTCGACCGCTTCGGCGAAGAGCGTGCGCTCGCCGGCCGCCGCGGGGTACCCCCCACGCACGTGGGCGAGGAAGTCGCAGCACACGTCCACGTCGTCGGACCGCCGGCCGAGGACCGCCGCATACGAGCTGATCGGAACCGCCCCGCCGCGGGGCTCGAAGCGAAGCTGGACGGTGTGCGGGAACCGCCGCCGGAGCTGGTCCATGGCCCCCAGCGGCCGGACCGGGTCGGTGAGGGTGACCTGACAGTAGGCGTGCTCCGCGCCGTCGAGCGCGGGGTCGGCCAGCAGCTCGTGGAGATCGCCGCGGAGCACCCGCAACGGTCGGTCCACCGGGGCGGCGACGAGCTCCGACGACACGAGCCCGGAATCGTCCACCTCGACCAGCCAGGAACCCTTGGCGTGAGCGTGCTCGCTGAACGACATCGCATACGGCGAGCCCGAGTAACGGACCCCTTCGGCGATCGTCTGGCTCCCGTGCAGGTGGCCGAGCGCGACGTAGTCGGCGCCGTCGAACACGCTGGGCGGAACCGCGCTGACCCCGCCGACCGAGATGTCGCGCTCCGAGTCGCATGACGCGGCACCGGTGACGAAGGCGTGGGCCATCACGACCGACGGCCCCTGCCGCGTCGCCAGGTCCGCCCGCACCCGCGCCATCGCGGCCCGGAGGACGCCGGCGTGGGTGCGCTCGTCGGTGCCGAGCGGCTCGGCCGACGTAGCGGGTTCGAGGTACGGCAGTGCATAGAACGCGGTGCCGGCGATCACCACCGGCGAACCCACGGACGTCACGGACGTGCGAATGTGGAGGCCGGCCCGGGAGAGCAACGGCGCCGCGAAGCCCAACCGGATGGCCGAGTCGTGGTTGCCGGAGGAGAGCACGACCTGTGTCCCGGCGTCGATCAGCCGAGTGACCGCCTCGGAGAGCAGCTCGACGGTCGCCGGGCTGGGCAGTGCGCGGTCGTAGACGTCGCCGCTCACCAGCACCGCGTCGACCCGTTCGGAGCGCACGACATCGACGAGGTGGTCGACGTAGCGAGCCTGGGCGGGCAGCATCCCCACACCGTGGAACGCGCGTCCCAGGTGCCAGTCGGAG
>DATLQE010000194.1:0-5536 GCA_035535335.1 Lapillicoccus sp.
GATCGTGACTTCCCTTCGCTGGAATACCGGAACACCCACATCGACTCGCCGTCCGTCGTCGCCACGGTCATCTGCACCGGGTCGTCGATCCCGCTCTCGCGGCCCACCTTCTCCACGAACCCGACGGCACGAGACACGGCCCCGATGGTGTCGTCGGTCAAGCCGAACGTGAGTGCCAGGAAGAACAGCGTCTCGGAGTCCGTCGAGCCCTCGATGTCAGGAAACAGCGAGGGGTCCACGGCCGCCAGCAGCTCACGCTTGATCTCGTGAAATCCCCTGACCGCGCCGTTGTGCATCCACAGCCAACGACCGTGTCGAAATGGATGGCAATTCGTGCGTTGGACAGCGGTGCCAGTGGAGGCGCGTACATGGGCGAAGAACAACGGTGTCCGCACCTGGGTCGCGATCTCGCGCAGGTTCTGGTCATTCCACGCCGGGTCCACACTCTTGAACAGGGCCGGCCTTGGGCCCTCCCCGTACCAGCCGATGCCGAAACCGTCCCCGTTGGTCGTGGTCGCACCCAGCCGCGAATGGAGGCTCTGATCGATCAGCGAGTGCTTCGGTCGGAACAGCAGGTCCTCGACGAGAACCGGGTCACCGGAGTAGGCCATCCACCTGCACATGCGATCGCTCCCGTCCCAACGGATGGATTGCCCCTCCGTTATCGTGCCTCACTCGTCCTTGCCTAATGGTCGGTCTCATCCGACCTCACTCGAACGAGGACTCGTGGACCACACCACTCTCAACAAACCGGGCAATGACGCCGACCGGGATTCGCATCGAGCGCGCCGGTGCACGTGCTTGGGTGTCGGCTCTTTCGAGCTGCACGACGACCTCGAGCTTGGGCCACGGTAGAGCAGCAGACTGTTTGATCTGGGAGCTGTGGGCGCCGAGCGTGACAGTCAGCTGCCGTGAGGTCACCTCAAGTCGGAGACCTCCGTGACGGCGCTCTTCACCGCCCCGGACTGCGACGACGGCGTTGTGCTCGGGCGCGATGCGCAGTCCCGGACGGAGCCTCTCCCGCGCGTCAATTCCCACCAGGCGCAGTAGATCAGCATCAGACCTCGACATCCTGGCCTGCAGCTCCTCCAGGTAAAAGTCGACAGCGCATGGTGGCCGCCGACGGTGCACTCACCCCTGACCTCTCACAGACAGCGACCCCGACGTTATGAATGGCAGCCAAGGGTCGGGTCAGGGACGCACCCGATATGCCGGACGGACTCGACGGCGGACAGTAGAGGTCAGGCAGACGCCATCAACCGACGAACTTGAAGGAAATTGTTGTGACCATGAACGACATCCACCATGGGTTCGCCCGGCAGGGTCTGGTCCGACCACGCGAGGGCCGCGTGCTGGGCGGTGTTGTGGCCGGACTGGGTCGACGCCTGGGCATCGCACCGTGGCCAGCCCGGATCCTTTTCGTGGTATTGCTTCTGCTCATCCCCGGTAGCCAAATCCTGATCTACCCGATCCTGTGGATCCTGATGCCGTCAGAGACCACCGTCACTGCTGACGCGTGGCCTACCCCAGCCCGGGCCTGACCGCTGCGGCGTGGTCCCACAAGGACCCGCCATTGCCGGCTGCCTCCTCTGCAAGCCCATCGCCGCACCCGGGTCGACGAGGCCCAGCTAACGCGCACGCGACTTTGCCGCCGCGGGGGCACGGCGACCGGTTCCCGCCCGGGGGTGGGCAGTTGCAGGCGGGCCGCGATGAGGATGTCCTGGGCCGCCAGGTCGGTGGCACCTTCTTGTTTGCGCATCGCGGCTTAGCCCGTCCTATCGGTGCGGAACCTGCCGGTCGCCAACACCGTCTCACGGACTTCGACAACCTCGATCATCACCGACAGCTTGTGGTGATCGACCCCGATGAACACCTTCATAAACCTCACTCGCCTCCGTCACTGGACTATCGGGATCGCGAGGCGGGCATTGCTACTACGAGCAGGGCAGACCCCTCTAGAGCCACGCCTCCACACGGCGGCCGGCGGGAACGCAAAACCGAAGTAGAGCCACACCGATCAGCTGGTGGGCAGCCGCGAGGAGAGCATCCCGCCGGACGCCTGGACCGAGTCTGGCCGGACACCGGTCCTACAGGAATCGTCTAATAGCCGCGTGGGGAGTGCAGGCATCACGATGCGCGTGTTGGCGCCTAGGGGTCCGGCTCTTCAGGCGACCCCTTGTGCCAGCCGCGCGACCGCGTCGGCCACTCGGGGGCCGAACATGATGGGGTCATTGTGGTCGGCACCCTCGATCACCACTCGCTCGGCCAGGGAGGGGGCCTGGTCTGCGACGCGGGCGCTGAGCAGTGGGGGGACCACTGCGTCGCGGTCGCCGTAGATGACGGTGATCGGCACGAGGTTGGTGGCCAGGTGCTCCATCACGGGAAACCGGTCCCGCAGCAGCGCGCCGACGGGCAGCCAGGGATAGTGGTACGCACCAACGTCGGCCAGCTCGGTGAAGGGGGAGCGCAGAACGATCCCCGCCGGCGGGTGCCGAACCTGCAGGCCAGCAACCACACCTGAGCCCAAGGACTCACCGAAGTAGACGGTCCGTTGCGGTGGATACCCGAGTTCCGTCAGCGCCCCGACGGCGGCGTCGGCGTCCGCGGCCAGGCCGTCCTGGCTGGGGCTGCCCGGGTTGCCGCCGTAGCCGCGGTAGTCCATGAGCAGCACCGCCAGCCCGCGGCGGCTCAGCTCTTCGGCGAACCCCGCCCGGCCTGCCCGGTTGCCGCCGTTGCCCGGCGCGACCAGGACCGCCATCCCGGTGTCCACCTGGCCGGTCGCCGGGACGAACCAGGCGCCCAACTGCAGACCGTCGGCCGTGCCGAGCGTGACGTCGCGGGCACCGGCGATGACCTCCCCGGCAGAAGGCACCGGCGTGGGGTCGGGGAAGTAGATCAGCTGACGCTGCAGCGCCCAAAGCATCGCAACCAGCGTCCCCCCGAGCATCACCACCACGAGCAGACCACGCCTGAGCCTGCTGCGGTTAAGCCTGGTCACTCCTCATCGTCGCTGTGGAGTTCGGCCATCGCAAACGAGACGAACCCACGGTCCGGGAAGAACGCAAGAGCCGCCCGCGACGGGACGCCCACGTACCGCAAGATGTCGGGCGAGCCTGTCCGCTTATTCACATGAGGGTCGTCACACGATCTCAACCAACGTGCCTGAACATGTGTTCGAACCCCGGTTCAAGCTTTCCACAACTCGAATTTGGTTGCCGCCCAAACCAACTCGCCGATTCAGAACCGGTACGTGGTCTGCCCGTGATCGCCACCGAAAGCGATGACCTTGTCGGGTCGAACCTGATACACCCACGCGCCGCCGCCGCCCCCTCCACCGGAGTTGCTGAGCTCGACGAACTCGTCGCCACGCACCTCGAAGTGCCAGTCGTCGCCGTACTTCGCGAACCACGCCGCCGCGAGCGACTCCAGCGCTGAACCGTCAGTCACTCGAGACGCCGACCCCTCCACCACCACGTCCGTGCCCACGTCCCAGCCCTGCGCGCCCGTCGCGCCCGTGGACACCGCAACGTGCCGATTGCCGTCCAGGTTGCGCTGCTTCTGCTCCTCGGGTCCGGTGCAGAACACGAACGCCCCGTCCTGCCACACCCCGACCAGCGGCACGGCGTGCGGCCGACCGTCCGCCCGCACCGTCACGATCCAGTACAGTTGCGCCTCGGCCAGCAACCGCTCGATGTCCGACCACGGTGGTGTGGAAGCGCTCGCATCGCCGTATCTGGGGTCGATTCTTCCCGTCGTCATACAGCGTCAGACCCGTCGCGCGGCCAGATCTCATCGGGCCCCTACCATCGCCCTCATGCCGGGCTACGTACTGGACCACCACCTGCACGGCGAGGGCGCCCGACTCGCGCTGATGTCGCGACTGTTGGACCCGATGCACCGCCGCTACATCGAGGCGCTCGGGATCGGCTCCGGCGCAAGGACGCTCGAGGTCGGCTTCGGCAACGGCTCGGTGTCGGAGTGGCTGGCGGAGCTCGTCGGGCCGACCGGGCAGGCGGTCGCCGTCGACATCGACCTGTCCCTCGTCGACCAGGCGTCCGCCCCGGCCAACCTCGACTACCTCCAGGGCGACATCGTCTCGGGGCCCGTCGACCCCGGCACGTTCGACCTCGTCACCGCCCGCGCGGTGCTCCACCACGTCACGGACGTCGACCGGGCTGTGCGGAACCTCGTGGCCAGCCTGGCCCCTGGCGGCGCCATCCTCCTCATCGAGCCCGACTTCCTCCCGGTCAGCATCTCCGAGCCACCCGAGGTCCGCCGCTTCTGGCAAGGCTGGCTGGCCTGGTCACGCGAGCAGGGCATCGACTACTTCCTGGGCCGCACGCTTGCCGCCCGTCTGGACGCCCAAGGCATTCACGACGTTGCCGGCGCCGCAGAAACCGCTATTTATCAAGGCGGTTCGCCGTGGGCAACCTACTGGGTCGACACCGTCACCGAGCTCCGCAGCGGCCTCGTCGAGTCCGGCAACCTTGACGACCAGCTCGTCGACGACTTCCTCCAGGCTTGCGCGGATCCGCACTGGTGGACCCAGACCATCGCCTTCACCGCGGTCCACGGCCGATCGACTATTCCAGCGAGCTGAGGTCGTCGGGCACGTCCACGGCGTGCTTCTTCAACGCGGCGAACGGCACCACCGCGAGCACCGCCTCGTTGGTCGACGCCAGGACCACTGGCGCGGCCACGCCCTCGTTGTACGCCCGTGCCCAGTTCGGTGCCGTGACGCACCACCGGTCGCCCGGCCTCAGCCCCGGGAATCGGTACGCCGGCATCGGCGTCGACAGGTCGTTGCCGATGCTGCGCTGATGCTCCAGGAACTCGGCCGTCATCACCGCGCAGATGGTGTGGCTGCCGATGTCCTGGGGTCCCGTATTGCAGCAACCGTCCCGGAAGAACCCGGTCATCGGGTCGGTGCCACACTCCTGCAGCTCCTTACCCAGGACGTTGCGCTCGGCCACGACACCAGCATGGACTGCGGGGTATGCGCGTGGTGCCCACCTGGCCGGCGAACCTCAGCGCGGATCACCCCGCCGTCAGGCGCTAGGGCGTGGAGTGCATCGCATCTCCACGATGCCTGACCCGAAGATCCGGGCGTCGTCGAGATCGAGCTCGACCGTTGAGAGGCCCGCCGCGGACACCGGCACACCGCCGCCCAGCAACACCGGGTTCACGGCGAAGCGGTACTCGTCGACGAGCCCGCTGTCGATCAATGTCCCTGCCAGGTTCGCGCTGCCCATCAGCACCGCGACGCCCTTCCCGTCGCGGCGCAGCGCCGAGACCGTCGCCACCGGGTCCCCGTCCACACGGGCATTCGACCAGGCCGAGTCCCGCGGCCGATGCGAGAACCCGATCTTCGGCAAGGCGTTCATCCGCTCGGCCACCGGACCCTCCGCGGTCGGCCAGTACTGCTCCATACCCGCGAACGTGATGCCACCGAACAACAGCGTCGACGCCTCGTCGAGCAGCTCGACCGAGTAGTCCAACCACTCCTGGTCCGCCCGGAACCAGGCGATCGTCTCGA
>DATLQE010000195.1:0-2171 GCA_035535335.1 Lapillicoccus sp.
TGCAGCACTGGACGCACGAGTTCCACTACGCGCTGGTGAGCAGCGACGGCGACTGGCGCGACGCATACCTGCCGGCCAGAGGACAGGCCTTCTCCGCGCCGCTGCTCGCCGTCCGGACGGTCGGTTCTCCCGGTGACCTCCCGGCGAGGCACTCGTTGCTCACGGTGGAACCGGCCCGCGACGTGCTCGTGTCGACGGTCAAGGCCGCGGGCAACCCGGTGGCTTCCGGGGGGCACGACCGCGCCGACCCCCGGCACAGCGTGACGTTGCGGCTCGTCGAGACGACCGGCAATGCACGGCGCGCCACGGTGACGTTGCCCAGCACCCCGGTGCAGTCCGCCGCTCGGGCGGACCTGCTCGAGGTCCCGCGCGAGCCGCTGGAGGTCGACGACGGCGTGCTGACCCTCGACCTCGACGGCCAGCAGATCGAGACCGTGGTCGCGACGCTCGCGGCGGCGGGCCAACCCCACGACGCGGTCCTCGGACCGGAGCGGGAGGAGGCGCAGCCGGTGTTCAGCCGGTACTGGCTGCACAACCGAGGGCCGGCGCCGATGGGCTTCCTCCCGGTGTCCGTGGCGATCACGCCTACCGTGGCGCGCTGCGGGGCGGGCAGCCGGTTCGAGGTGAGCTGGGTCTGCGCCAACCAGTACGCGGAGAGCCCGGTCACGGTGGCCAGCCGGCTGACGCTCCCCGATGGGTGGACCGCCACGTTGCCCGAGGCGCACACCACGCTGGCGCCCAGCGGGTACGCGCGGTTCCGGTCCTGGGTCGAGGTGCCGACGGGCGCGACGGCCGGACAGTTTGCGGTGTCGGCCCAGGTCACGCCGGACGACCGTCACCTGCCGGGAGGCGGCGCCGTCGAGGTGGTCGAGGACGTGGTGACCGTGTTCGTGGGCGACTCGGAGGCGCTGCGCGAGACCCTCGGCTTCGGGCTGCCGAGCACCGCCGACCTGGGCCGCAACCCGCAGCTGGGAGCGACGCTCGACGATGCCGTTCGGCCTTCGGGGCTCTCGGTGGACGTCGACACGACCTCGCTGATGTTGGCCCCGGGCGGGGTCGCCACGGTGACGGTCATCCTGCGGAACAGCACGATGTCGCCGGTGCGCGGCGAGATCCAGGTGGCGTCGCCGTGGGGGACGTGGGAGTGGATCCCGCGTCCGACGCGTGGCTTCGCGATCGACGCCGGCGCGACAGCGGAGGTGGCCTTCGAGATATCGCCGCCGGCGGACGCGACGCCGGGGCATTCCTGGTTGATGCCGAAGGTGATGTGGTTCGGCCGGGTTCAGTACGCGGATACGGTCCGGGTGGAGGTTCGCGCGTGACGGTGGCCGCCTGGGTGGACGGGACTCCGATCGACGTCGCGGAGATCGAGGCCCGACTGGCCCTGCTGAGGGCGAACGACCGGGCCGGTTCGCTACCGGTGGCCGAATCCCGGGAGGGGCGGCAGCTGCGCCGGTGGGTCGCTCAGGTGGTGGTCGTCGAGCACGTCTGCGCCCACCTCACCCCCGGTTCGTGCTCTGAGGCGCACCGAATTCCGTCCGCGGGCCGCACGAATGATTCCAAGCTCCCCGCGGTCCTGAGCCGCGCCGACGCTGCCGCTGTCGGGTCGATCGTCGCCGCGGCGTGGGCGAGCAACCCGGCGGTCCCACGGGCGGCGACCACGGTAACCACCGACGTGTCGATTCCGGACCAGCGGCGGCAGCGGGCGGCGGAGCTGTCCGCCACCGACGACGGCGCGGCCTGGTCCTCGGACCAGCTGGTCACTTCGGCTCGGCTCGAGGCCTTCGCGAGGTGGCTCGCCCGGGCGACGCACGAGCGGGTCCGTCTGGTGGAGGGCTACGAACACCCCGGCGACGCGGCGCAGCCGGACAACCTCCACGAGCACTGACTCGACGCATACGCCCGGCACTCGAACGCATACCTAGCCTGAGGTCTCGGCCGAGTCCTCCTGCTGGCGAGCCTTGGCGTGCTTCTCGTGCTCGTCGCGCGCGTCGTCCTCCTGACGGTTCTCGGCGTCCTCGAGGGAGGCGAGCTCCGGCAGCAGATCGTGGCGGTGGGTAAAGGTGTCGATGATGGCGAGAGCGGCCGCGGCCATCGGAATCCCGATCAGCGCGCCGACGGGCCCGAACAGCGCGGCCCCCGCGATCACCGAGCCAAGCGCGACGGCCGGG
>DATLQE010000196.1:0-2095 GCA_035535335.1 Lapillicoccus sp.
GCGCCGTCGACCGTCCTCATCATCGTCCACGCCAAGGACGGCACGATCCACATGTACCCGGGACAACCCTCGAAGGGTGGATGACATGAGCCAGCAGCCGACGCCGCAGCAGACGCGGGTCCGCAGCTACCTTCTGCTCTCGGTTCAACGCGCTCTGCTCGGAGAAGTGACTCCGGGGCTGCGCGCAGTCCTCGTGCGCTGGACGTCCGCCCCCGATGCGACCGAACCGACGGCGGTGGATGCCGAGTTCTTCTACGACGACGAGATCGACGACGACGACGTCGAACACGTCAGCGAGGTGGAGGGGTACGTCGCGGCCGACTACCAGCCGGACGTCAGCGTCACTTTCACCCCCATCCACCTGTCCGCCTCACGGCGGCTACCCACGGTCGGTGGGGAGGATCTGCTTCACACGGAGTGGGCGTACCGACGGTTCGAGGAGTAGGCCCGTCCGAATTTTTCTGGTCGAGCCTGTCGAAACCCGCCGCGCCCGTTCGAGGAAGGGATGAGACCGCCCGCACCGCGGCGGTCCCCGACCCGAAGGAGGCAGGAAATGACCACCATCTCCATCCAGCCCCGCACCTGCGCGGACCCCTCGACCCGTGTGACCCGGTCGCTCGCCGGCTACGGCGTTCTCGTCGGCCCGGTCTACGTCGGCGTCTCGCTCGCGCAGGCGCTCACCCGCGACGGGTTCGACCTCGGCCGGCACGCCTGGAGCCAGCTGGCCCTCGGCGACTGGGGTTGGATCCAGACCGCCAATCTCATTGCCACCGGCCTGATGTCGATCGCCTTCTCCGTCGCGCTGCGGCGAACCCTGGCCGCCGGCCGCGGCGGCCGGGCCGTCCCGGTCCTCGTCGCCGGGTTCGGTGTCGGCGTCCTGCTGGCCGGCGTGTTCTCCGCAGACCCGGCCGCCGGGTTCCCCGTCGGGATGCCGACGCCCGCCGCGCCGAGCCCGCACGGGATGCTCCATCTGATGACCTCCGGCCTCGGCTTCGTGGCGCTCGCGGCGGCCATGGCGGTCATGGTGGTCCGGTATGCGTCCGAGCACCGAGCAGCCCGCGCAACCTGGTCCGCGGTGGCGGCCGTCGCCCTCCTCGGCGGGTTCGCGACCATCGCCTCGGGGTCGCCCGCCGGCGTTCCCGCGTTCACCACCGGCATCCTCGCCGCGATGACCTGGATCAGCCTGCTCGGCGTCGACACCTACCGCCGGGCCACCTCCGCCTCGCTCTGAGCCGCACGCGGCCGCATACTCCCTCGACACCCAAGGAGCTTCCGATGCGTTACTTCAGCACCCTCAAGGTCACCTCACAGCCCGACGCCCCACCACCGGCGGCCCTCATGGAGGCCATCGCGAACCTCGGCATGGAGGCCACCCGTTCTGGCGCCCTCGTCGACTTCGCCGGTCTCATGCCGGTCGCGGCGGGCGGTGGCCGGGTCTCCCTCTCCGGCGGCGCGCTCACCGTCACCGACGGCCCGTTCGCGGAGTCCAAGGAGCTCATCAGCTATGCCGTCTACGACGTCCGATCCCGCGACGAGGCGATCGAGTGGACGAGCCGGTTCGTCCGCCTGCACCAGGAGCAGTGGGCCGGCTGGGAGGGCGAGGCCGACGTCCAACAGGTCTTCGAGGCGCCACCCGCCCCGTGACCGGAACCGACGCACGGCGGGCCGCGGAGACGGTGTGGCGGATGGAGTCCGCCAGCATCGTCGCCGTGGCCAGCCGCGTTCTCGGCGACGTCGGCCTCGGAGAGGAGATCGCGCAGGACGCCTTCGTCGCCGCGTTGGAGCAGTGGCCCGCCCGCGGGGTTCCGCCGAACCCCGCGGGCTGGCTGGTGTCGACGGCGCGGCACCTGGCCATCGACCTGGTGCGGCGACGCAGCACGTATGCGCGCAAGCTCGCCGAGGTCGGACGGTCCGTGCCCGACCTCGAGGTGGTCGACGTGGAGGAAGGGCTCGACGACCACATCGGCGACGACCTGCTCCGGCTGGTCTTTACCACCTGTCACCCGGTTCTGACGACGGAGTCGCGGGTGGCCCTGACCCTCCGACTGCTCGGCGGCCTGACGACGACGGAGGTGGCGCGCGGGCTGTTGATCCC
>DATLQE010000197.1:0-4179 GCA_035535335.1 Lapillicoccus sp.
ACGTCGACGCTCCAGCAGGAGGCCTCGCGAAAGCTGCGGCTGTCCTCGAAGAACGCCATGCGCGTCGCGCAGCGACTCTACGAGAACGGCTACATCACCTACATGCGCACCGACTCGATCACGTTGTCGGACAGTGCGATCACCGCGGCGCGCAGCCAGGCGCGCGACCTCTATGGCGCCGACTACGTGCCCACCGAACCGCGCCGGTATGCGGGCAAGGTCAAGAACGCGCAGGAGGCCCACGAGGCGATCCGGCCGGCCGGTGACCGGTTCCGCACTCCGGCGCAGGTCGCCGGCGAGCTGCGCGGCGAGGAGTTCGCGCTCTACGAACTGATCTGGAAGCGGACCGTCGCTTCGCAGATGACCGACGCCACGGGGTCGACCGCCACCGTCAAGCTGACGGCCACCCTGGACGGCGCCGAGGTCGCGCGGTCCGCGGAGTTCACCGCCAGCGGCACCGTCATCACCTTCCGCGGGTTCCTCGCCGCATACGAAGAGGGCCACGACGAGACCGGGCCCAAGAGGCGCAAGGAGATCGCCGAGGAGGAGCGTCGGCTGCCTCGCCTGGGCGAGGGGACACCGCTCGCGGTGATCCGTGCCGACGCCGACGGCCACGAGACCCAGCCGCCGCCGCGCTACACGGAGGCGACTCTCGTAAAGGCCATGGAGGAGAAGGGAATCGGCCGCCCGTCGACGTATGCGTCGATCATGGGAACGATCCAAGACCGCGGCTACGTGGGCACGCGCGGCTCCGCGCTCGTCCCGACCTGGCTGGCCTTCGCGGTGACGCGGCTGCTCGAGGAGCATTTTCCGCGGCTGGTCGACTACGACTTCACCGCCTCGATGGAGGAGGACCTCGACCGCATCGCCAACGGCGACGAGCATCGGGTGGCCTGGCTGGAGCGGTTCTACTTCGGCGACGAGGCCACCACGGTCGAGGGGCTCAAGCAGCTCGTCGACGACCTCGTCGAGATCGACGCCCGCGAGATCTCGACGATCCCGCTGGGCGACGGGATGGTCGTGCGGGTCGGCCGCTACGGGCCTTACGTCGAGGAAACCCTGGGCAGCCAGGAGTCGGACACACCGCCGCGCCGGGCGACGATCAACGACGACGTCGCGCCGGACGAGATGACGCCCGCCAAGGCCCGTGAGCTGCTCGACGCGGCGGCCGACGACGGTCGAGTCCTCGGCCGCGACCCGTTGTCGGGCAACGAGATCGTGGCGAAGGCCGGGCGGTACGGACCGTACGTCACCGAGGTCCTGCCCGAGGCCGAGGAGGACGCCCCCAAGCGCGGGAAGGCGGCCGCCAGGGCCAAGCCGCGCACGGCGTCGCTGTTCAAGGACATGGACCTGGCCACCGTCGACCTCGACACCGCGCTGCGGCTGCTGTCCCTGCCGCGCGTGGTCGGGACGGCGACCGAGGACGACGGACGCGAGGTCGAGATCACCGCGCAGAACGGCCGGTACGGGCCGTACCTCAAGAAGGGCACGGATTCCCGGTCGCTCGAGACCGAGCAGCAGCTCTTCCACATCAGCCTCGACGAGGCGCTCGCGATCTACGCCCAACCCAAGCAGCGCGGGCGGGCCGCCGCGGCGGCACCGCTCAAGGAGCTCGGGGCCGATCCGGTGTCGGGCAAGCCGGTCGTCGTCAAGGACGGCCGGTTCGGGCCCTACGTGACCGACGGCGAAACCAACGCGACGCTGCGTCGGGGCGACGACCCGGAGGCGATCATGCCGGAGCGCGGGTTCGAGCTGCTGGCCGAGAAGCGGGCCAAGGGTCCGACGACCCGCAAGCGGACCGCCAAGAAGACGGCGGCCAAGAGGACCACCGCAAAGAAGTCCGCAGCGAAGAAGACCGCCGCCGCCCGGTCGACCGGATCGACGGCCACGGCCCGGGCCTCGACACGGTAGACCGACCGACGTGTCCCTCGAGCCGGCGACCGCGCGGGAGCTGTCCACCCGCCTGGCCGTCGAACAGCACAAGGGACGAATGCCCTCGGTGTCGGCCGGCATCGTCCGCGCCGGCCAGCTGGTGTGGACCGGCTCCCGAGGCACCGTGGACGGGCGCCCGGACGGGCTCCCGGCCGACGCCGACACGCAGTATCGGATCGGGTCGATTACCAAGACGTTCGTCGGGGTCTGCGTCATGCGGCTTCGCGACGCGGGTCGCCTCGACCTCGACGACCGGTTCGAGGACTACGTCCCCGGCAGCGCCTTCGGCCGAGCGACGATTGCGCAGCTGCTGACGCATACCTCGGGTCTGCAGTCCGAGACCGAGGGGCCGTGGTGGGAACGCACGCCCTGTGGCGACTGGGCGGCGTTGCTGAGCTCCTCACCGGTCCAGCGGATGCGGGCGGCGAGCCGGTACCACTACACGAACGTGGGGTATGCCGCCCTCGGAGAGCTGGTCGCGCGCGCATACGGGAAGCCATGGCTCGGCGTCGTCCGGCACGACCTGCTGGACCCGCTCGGCATGTCCCGGACCACCGCACGGCCGACGGGGAAGGCCGCCCGCGGTCTGGCGGTGCATCCGTTCGCCGACCTGCTGCTCATCGAGCCCGAACACGATGCCGGCGCGATGGGGCCGGCCGGCCAGCTGTGGTCGACAGTCACCGACCTCGCGTCGTGGGCCGCGTTCCTCGCCGGTGACACCGGTGACCTCCTCTCACCGGACACCCTCGAGGAGATGTGCGTCGTCCAGGCGGTCAACGACCTCCCCGGACAGCCGTGGCAGGGTGGGCAGGGACTCGGCTGGCAGCTGTGGAACGTCGACGGACGGCGGTACGCCGGTCACGGCGGATCGATGCCCGGGTTCCACGCCGGACTGCAGGTCGACCTCGAGACCAAGGACGGCGTCGTGATCTTCGCCAACACGACGAGCGGGGCGCTGGTCTTCGCGCGGGACCTGCTGACCGTCCTGCGCGAGCGCGAACCGGTTCCGCCCGAGACCTGGTATGCCGGGGGTTCCGATCCCGAGGCGGTCGAGCTGATCGGATTGTGGCACTGGGGTCCGGCGGTGTCCGTGCTCAAGGCGACGGGTGACGGCGGGATGGAAATAGGGGTGCCGGGCGAGGGCCGGGGCGCGCGGTTCCGGAAGAACGCGGACGGGACATGGATGGGGCTGGACGGCTACTACGCAGGCGAGCCGCTGCGGGTGGTCCGGGATGCGGGCGGAGCAGTGAGCCATCTGGATCTGGCGTCGTTCCGGTTCACCCGGCTGCCCTACGACCCCGAGCGCGACATTCCCGGCGGCGTCGACGACGCCGGCTGGCACTGACCCGGCCCCCTGCGGCCACCACTGTTGGCGCCAGGCAACTATGGGCGTCTGGATGATGGGGACGTGCGGGTGAGGGCGTCGATCCCGTCGAGGATGACGTCCAGGCCGAAGCGCATCTCGTCTCGAAAGAAGTTCTCGCCCTCGTTCTCATCGACGATGGCCGGCGCGGCGGCGACCAGCGCGGGAAACCGCTTCGCGTCCAGCAGCATCGGGAGCAGGGTCACGTAGGGGTCCGGCGGCGGAGCCTCGGGGTCGACGAGACCCAGGGTCAGCGACATGCGGACGTGGCTACGGACGTACCCGTCCACGACAAGCAGCGAGGACATCTTCTGCTGGTTGGTCAACGGCACACCGTCGAACGCCGCTGCCCCGGCGTCGGTCCAGCCGAGCATGTTGGGTCCGAGCGGCGGGGTGGTCAGCGGGACGACCGGAATCCACGGATGCCGGACCAACGCGTCGGCGAGGGCCAAGGCCCAGCGAGTGAGGCGCTCACGCCACGACCCGGACGCGACCAGCGACCGGTCCGGCGGTCCGTACGCCACGTCCAGCATGACCTCCAACAGCTGCTCCTTGGAGTCGACGTAGCGGTAGAGCGACATCGGCGTCATATCGAGCTCGGCCGCCACTGACTTCATCGACACCCCTTCGAGGCCCTCGCGGTCGGCCACGACGACGCCGGCCTTGCCGATCTCCTGGATCGTCCGCCCGGGCTTCGGGCCGCGCCGGCCCGACGGTTCCCGATCCCACAGCAGCTGGAGATAACGCGGGAGCAAGGCGTCGGCGCCGGGATCGACCACGAGACAAGCATACGAAACTGCTTGCGACATACACAGCAAGCGAGATAGGTTCTGCGTACATCGACAACAGTTAGTGACGTACGCAGTTAAGGAGACCACTATGAC
>DATLQE010000198.1:0-2115 GCA_035535335.1 Lapillicoccus sp.
GTCAATCTTCTCGATTCATTGTGTTACCCGGATTCCTTTGGTGTCTCGTGGCGTTGGTGGCTTGTACGGCCGTTGCAGATGTGGGAGGCGGCCGGGCCCGAAACGCTCGTAGGGTGCCCCATTCTGGCGCTAATGAATACCGTTCGCGTCCGGTGATGAGGTCAACCGCCTTTCGGCGATCATCACGGGATGAGTGCTTGGGTGTTGGAGCTGACAATCCCGGCATGACCGAAGCGTCCACGACTCGGAGCCCTTCCATGCCGTGGACGCGCAGGTCCGGCCGACCACCGACTGGTCGCTGTCCCCCCATCGCGCAGGAACCCACGGGTGGTAAGACGTTCGGCCATAAACCTTGACGCGTGGGTGTACATCTAGCTCCACAAGCAATGAGGCGCAGGTCCTCCTTGCTGGGTGCACCGGCACGACGGGCACAGCCGCCTTCCTTCGTCCTCGCGGTGGAGCGGCGAGGACGGGCACCGGACACGTCAGACGTGTCGCACAACGAAAGGATCATCGATGTTCCCCGAGCCTCCACGGCAGGGATTGCTCTACGACGACCTCTATGTCGGCATGGCCTTCCGCAGCCCTGGCCGCACGATCACCGACGCCGACGTGATCGGTTTCGCCGGATTGACCGGCGATTATTCCGAGGTCCACACCAGCGATGTCTACGCGCAGGCTAGCCAGTTCGGCCGCCGCATCGCCCACGGCTTGCTCGGACTGGCTTACGCGCACGGGCTGATGTGGCCGCGTACCGAGCTACTGCGGGCCACCGCCGTCGCCTTCCTTGGCATCAGCGACTGGCGCTTCGTCGCTCCGATCTTCATCGGCAACACGATCTTCGTGAACTACGCCGTGGCTGAGATGCGCGACAGCCGCTCGAACCCTGACCAGGCGATCGTCACCTTCGACGTCGAGGTCGTCGACCAGGACGGCCGTTTGTGTCAGCGCGGAAAGAAGGTCGAGCTCCTGTCAAAGGTTCCGCTGGGCGGCGTGGAAGCGGGCCGAGGGGGTGAGAAGGCTTGAGCTCCATGCGGTACGCCGGCTCGCGAGTTCTCGTCACCGGGGCTGGCCGCGGTATCGGGCGGGCCGTGGCGGAGCGATTCGCGATGGCCGGAGGACACGTCGTTGCCGCCGACCTGGATCCGAGCACCGTCCGCGCCCTCGCCGAGGAGCTGCAAGGGCGTGGCGCCTCCGCCGATCCCCTGGTATTGGACGTCTCCGACCCAGACGCCATGACGGCCGCCGGGCACCAACTGGTCGGCGGCGTCGACGTCGTCGTGGCCAACGCGGGGATCCAAGGATTCGCCAAGGCGAGCGAGGTCGCTGTGGACGCGTGGGACCGCGTGTTCGCAGTGAACGCGCGCGGAACCCTGCTCACGTTGCAGCTCGCCGCCCGGATCCTCAACGACGGTGGGGCCGTGGTGACTGTCGCATCGATCCAGGCGCATCTGCCCAACGTGTTGTCGGTCGATTACGCGGCGTCGAAGGCGGCGGTCCTCAGCCTGACGCGCTCGTTCGCTGCAGAGCTGGCGCCGCGGGGCATCCGGGTGAACGCCGTCGCGCCGGGGCGGATCGACACCGAGCTGTCCGATTACGCCAGCCGCGAGGTCGGCAGGCTCACCGGGGCGAGCCCGGAAGAGACGCTGCAGCGACGCCTCGCCGCCAATCCGCTCGGTCGGCCGGATCGTGCGCAGAGGTCGCGGCCGCGGTCGACTTCCTCGCCTCGTCCGAGGCCTCGTACATCACGGGCGAGTGCCTGAACGTGTGCGGTGGGGACGTGATGATGCCGTGAGCACGCTGCGTCTCGATCCCACCCCGTCCGGCCGTCGCGAGGGCCTGTTGACCACCCCGGACGAGGCGGTCCGACACATTCCGAAGAGTTCCCGGGTGGCCGTCGGCGGCACCGGATCGCTGTTGCAGGTTCCGGAGACCCTACTGGCCGCGCTGGAGCGGCGGTGGCTGGCCGAGAAGGCTCCCGGAGATCTCGACGTCGTGCACGTGATGGGACTCGGAGACTACAAGGGCCGGGGCATCGACCACATCGCGATCCCCGGACTGGTCCGGCGTTTTGTCGGCTCGCATTTCGTACTGTCCCCACGCCAGCAGGGTCTG
>DATLQE010000199.1:0-9312 GCA_035535335.1 Lapillicoccus sp.
GAAGATCGATGACGGGACGCTCAAGGTTGTCTCGGGTCAGAAGGACTTCAACCAGGCCGTCACCCAGGGCTGGAAGGCCGAGAACGCGCAGAAGCGCATGGACACCCTTCTCTCGGCGAACTACACCAGCACCGAGCTCGACGGCGTCCTGTCGCCGAACGACACGCTGGCCCGGGCGATCATCACGTCGGTCAAGGCCGCCGGGAAGCCCATCCCGATCGTCAACGGCCAGGACTCCGAGGTCGAGTCGGTCAAGTCGATCATGGCGGGCGAGCAGTACTCCACGATCAACAAGGACACTCGCAACCTGGTGAATGACACCATCAAGATGGTTCAGGCCCTCCAGAAGGGTCAGCAGCCGCCGCCGGGGATTAACGACACGAAGTCGTACAACAACGGCGTCAAGGTTGTCCCGGCCCAGCTGCTCCCACCGGTCATCGTCACCAAGGCCAACGCCAAGGAGGCCTACGCGAACGACCCGACCCTGTCCAAGATCGTCGCCGGCGGCTGATCCAGCCCACCTCGCACGACCTTGTTCGCGGGCCCGCTCCCTTCTGGGGCGGGCCCGCTCAGGCATCCGAGTTACTCGGGCCGCGGTCGGCTACAGGAGGATGGTCGTGAAGGCGCCGACCTCGCGGTAACCGATGGCGCGGTAGGTCGCGCGGGCCGCCTCGTTGAAGTCGTTGACGTAGAGCGTGGCCAGCGGCGCAACGTGCTCGAGGATGAGGTCGGTGGCCGCCGCCATGAGCGCTTCGGACCGTCCCTGGCCGCGCAGCCGCGGCGTCAGCCAGACGCCCTGGATCTGCGCCGCGTTGACCGCCGCCGAGCCGACGTCGGCCTTGAACATCACCTCGTCGTTCTCGACCCACACCACCGTGTGGCGGTCCGCGATGACGCCCGCGATGAGTGCCCGGTACCCCCGTGACGAGCCGCGGTACGGCGGATACCCGATCTCGTCGGTGAACATCGCCGCCGCCGCCGGCATCACGATGTCGACCTCCTCCAGCCGCGCGAAGCGCACCCGAGAGTCGGCCGGCACGCCGGCTTTGGCCGACGTCTGGGCGGTGGCCATGAGCGGCTGGTGTGCCCGAACCGCACGCGCCCGTCCCCAGGAGTGTTCGAGGACCTGCCACAGCGCGAGGACCTGCTCACTTGGGCCGAAGATGGACGCACATCCCTTGTGCCATCGACGAATCCGAGCGGCGAACACCTCCGCGGCCTCGGTGTCGCACTCGACCGGGACGACGTTGGCGGACACCCAGCACATCGAGCGCAGGCGACCCTCGCTCCGGAAGCCGAGGAGGGAGCCCGGCGACGAGCGCAGGGCTCCCTCCTCGATCCGTGCAGCCACGAAGACGTTGGCGGCGGGGTCCTGGGCGCAGAGCTGCAGTGCCTCGTCGCGATCCGCCGTAGTCAGGGCGCGCACGGGCGACTGGGTCCGCAGCACGGGTACAGCCTGCCCGTCGGCCCCGAGGTTGTCGACCGGTAAAGGAACGCGTCACCGGATCGGTATGCGCCCGGCGACGGTTCAGGCCGACACGGCCGCCTGATTCGGCTCGAGCGCGGTGGTCGTCCCGCGCCGCCACGGTCCCAGGGCGATACTCGACGCCCACGCCGCTGTGCCGCTGAGCACGAGACCGCCGACGGCGAGGATCGCACGGTAGACGTTCTCCGGATACGGAGTCAGCCAGTAGGTGATCTCGTCCCACGTCATCGCCAGGAGGATCGCCGGGGCCGAGAGGACGGCGAGTGCGGCGACCGTCCTCCCGATCGCGCCGCGGCGGAGTCCCCAGCCCCCAAGGACCACGGCGGGCAGGAGGGGCAGGCCGGCTCCGGCAAATGGCAGTGGGACGAGCAGATACAGCAGTCGCCACCAGCCGCTTCCGCCACGTCGCCGCACCGCGTGAATCACTCCGAGTGCGATGCCGACGATGCCGAACGCGACCACGATGCCCAGCGTCCCCGCCCACGAGAACTCGGGCGAGGTCGAAATGAGCCGCATCCACACCCTCGCGACGACGCCCCAGGTGACTCCTAGGAGGAGACCCAGCGACGCATACCGAAGCGTCCTCATGACCAGCTCACCGGAAGGCACGCGAGCCGCGCGCCGGCGGTGCCGTGGTCGTCGGTGGCCTTCTCGTGCAGCACTAGCGCGCGGTTGCCCGGTGACGGAACGAACGGGACGTGGGTCACGGCGACGGCCCTGCCGTCGGGTCCGATCGTGACGTCGAGCCAGACCTCGGTCTGGTCGCTCACGACGGGAGGCACCACGCCGTTGACGGTGGACTGGTTGTAGTGGGGGCCGGCGGCGGCGCCGTCACCAGTCACACACGGTCCGGTATGCAGATGCGCGCCGTAGGTCTTCCCGGTTCCCTCCGCGGCGACACCAGAGACGACGAGGACGAACGTCGATGAGCCCCCGTGCTGGGCGAGCACCAGCCGAGCGCGCGCGCCGTCGAGCGGGTCGCTCCTGGATGGCTGCAAGTCCCGGAGGCTCCCCTGGAAGACGTGTGCCGCGGCGTGATTGCCGGCGCGGGCTCCGGCGTGACCGCGGGCCTCAGCGGGAGCGGCCGCGGCGAGCCCGGCGATCGAGACGAGGCCGACGGCGCCGAGTGCGGCGGCGGCGGTTCCGCGCGATGGACGTGTGTGTCGGGACGAGGTTGCGGTGGTCTCGTCGTGTGTTTTGGACATGAGAAGGTTCCCCCTTGTTGGTCAACGGATTCGATGTGAGCCCTCGCAAGACGCAGGGCGGAGCACCGCTGATACCGGCACTGACGGGCGACGCGGCGCCGTGGGGTGACCCAAACCTCGGGCGGAAATCCGTCGACTTCTCGTGTCACCCGCAGAGTTCGGCGTTGCGTCTGTCGAGGTGATGGAAACTGTCGGTGTGGTGTCCCTCGGGACGACCGCGGATCATGAGGGCGGCGCAGCAGTCGACGCCCTCGTCGTCACGCTGTTCCGCACCGAAGGAGCCCGACTCGTCTCACTGGTACGGCTCTTCGTCGACGACCGCACCGCGGCAGAGGACCTTGTCCAGGAGGCGTTCATCCGGCTGGCGCGCAGCGCGCACCGAATCCGCGACGAGGAGCGCGCCGCCGCATACCTGCGCTCGATCGTCATCAATCTGGCCCGCGACCACAACCGGCGCGGACTCGTCTCCTTCCGGCACCGTCCCCCGGCGGCGCCGGACGTGCCCTCGGCCGAGGAGCACGCCGCCGCGAGCGAGGGACGGCAAGAGGTGGTCGAGGCGCTGCGCGCGCTGCCGAAACGGCAACGGGACTGCGTGGCGTTGCGCTACTACCTCGACCTGTCAATCCCCGAAATCGCGGAAACGCTTGGGGTCTCGACGAACTCGGTCAAGACACATCTGCAACGCGGCCTGCGGTCGATGGCCCAGTCCCTGGAGGCGAAGCAATGAGCGCCCTGGAAGACCGCTTCGGCGAGGCGGTGCACGACGCCCTTCACGACGGCGAGGCGATGCGCCCCTCCCCCGACCTCTTCAGCCGAGTCGTCGACAGCATCGACGCCGACCGGCGCCGCCGGCGGCGACAACGTGGCGTCGCCCTCCTCTGGTTCGCCGCCCTGGTCCTCGTCACCTCTCTCGTCACCGTCCTGACCCCACGTAACTCGCAAGGAGTGTTGATCATGCCCTGGTGGGTCCTCGAGCTCGCGACCACCGCCGTGCTCATCGCGATCGCGCTGTGGCTCGGCCCGTTCATCAAGCGGTTCGGCCGCGCCTACGCCGCAGACGTGTTCCACGACAACCCGTTGACCGGCAAGAGCTACATCGTCCTCACCGATGTCGTGTACTACCTCATCTTCACGGCGTACATCCTCTTCACGGTGCAGTTCGTTCCTCCGTTCGACTGGGATGCGTCGCTCGGCAACGTCACGGCGAGTCAGGCGCGTTTCGAGGTGCAGCGCATCGGCGGCATCCTGCTCATCATCGGCGTCCTGCACGGGCTCAACATCGTGCTCATGCCGGTGCTCGGGCGGCTGTTCTCCCTCAACCGCCGCCTGCCTCCCGGGTCGGTCCCGCGCCGGATGCAGGCGGATTCGGAGGACGACCGGTCGATCTACCGGCGGGCTGCCGATCTCGAGCGGGAGGCCGACGACGGTCCGCGGTGACTAGGACCAGCTGACCGGCAGACAGGCCAGCCGTGATCCGGCCGTTCCGTTCTCCGTCGTCTCTTCCGCATGGACCACGACGGAGCGGTTTCCCGGAGTGGGTGTGAAGGGCACCAGGGCCACGGCCGTGGCGGTGCCGCCAGGCCGGACGGTGAAGTCCAGCCACACCTCGGTGTCGTCGCTGACGACGGTGGGAGTAGCAGCGTCCATCACGGACTGGTTGTAATGCGGGCCAGCGGCCAGCGGACTGCCGGCGACGCAGGGACCGGTGTGCAGATGGGCGCCGAATGTCTGGCCGGCGGCATCCTTGGACACGCCGGAGAGGATCAGGACGAACGTGGTGCCGGACTCGCGCTGCGCCATCACGAGGCGCGCGCTGGCGTCATCGAAGGGACTCGTGCTCGAGGGTGCGAAATCCACCAGGTCGCCCGCGAAGGTGACGTCGGAGAGCTCGTCCGCGTGACGAGCCTGGGCCGGTGCCGCGGTCGTCATGGCGCCGACGACGACAGCCAAGCCGACGGCCACGCTTCCCACGACGGATCTCCGTGCGTGTGCGCGCAACGACCTGTCGCACCAGGGACAACCAGTAGGCATGTGACGCCTTCCTTGTGCGCAGCACCCTCGAGGACGCGCTGCAGCGGTGTGCTCTCCCGCGAAAGCACTCCTTGATACTCCCGAAGCGGGACAACCCGCAAGGTGTGCGACGTCGCCGTCCCGCAGGGTGAACTGTTGCGGCGCCGAACCTGCCAACTCGGTGGACGCCGCGTGCGGTCAGCGCACGCTGACGAGCGGCTTCTCTCCGTCGGCCGGCTCCATCGTCTCGGCGATCCGCATCGCCTCCTCGATGAGGGTCTCGACGATGTCCTTCTCCGGCACCGTCTTGACGACCTCACCCCTGACGAAGATCTGGCCCTTGCCGTTGCCGCTGGCGACACCGAGGTCGGCCTCGCGCGCCTCTCCAGGGCCGTTGACGACGCAGCCCATGACCGCGACCCGAAGTGGGACCTCGAGGCCCTCCAGGCCGGCGGTGACCTGGTCGGCCAGGGTGTAGACATCGACCTGAGCCCGGCCGCACGACGGACAAGAGACGATCTCCAGCTTGCGGGGCCGCAGGTTCAGCGACTGGAGGATCTGGTTGCCGACCTTGACCTCCTCGACGGGGGGCGCGCTCAACGACACGCGGATCGTGTCGCCGATCCCCTTGGACAGCAACGCCCCGAACGCCACCGACGACTTGATCGTGCCCTGAAAAGCGGGGCCGGCCTCGGTAACGCCGAGGTGCAGAGGCCAGTCCCCCGCCTCGGCGAGAAGCTCGTACGCGCGGACCATGACGACCGGATCGTTGTGCTTCACCGAGATCTTGAAGTCGTGGAAGTCGTGCTCCTCGAAGAGGCTCGCCTCCCAGACCGCCGACTCGACGAGCGCCTCCGGAGTCGCCTTGCCGTACTTCTGCATGATGCGCGGGTCGAGGGAACCGGCGTTGACCCCGATGCGGATCGAGACGCCCGCGTCCTTCGCCGCCTGGGCGATCTCTTTGACCTGGTCGTCGAACTTGCGGATGTTGCCGGGGTTCACGCGGACGCCCGCGCACCCCGCATCGATGGCGGCGAAGACGTACTTGGGCTGGAAGTGGATGTCGGCGATGACCGGGATCTGGCTGTGCCTGGCGATCTGCGGAAGGGCGTCGGCATCGTCCTGGCTCGGGCATGCCACGCGCACGATGTCGCAGCCCGTGGCGGTCAGCTCTGCGATCTGCTGCAGGGTCGCGTTGACATCCGTCGTCGGCGTGGTGCACATCGACTGCACGCTGATCGGGGCGTCCCCTCCGACCTCCACCTTGCCGACCCGGATCTTGCGCGAGGTCCGCCGAGGGGCGAGTACGGGCGCGGGGAGGACAGGCATACCGAGCGAGACAGACATGTCCTCCAGTATCCCAGGCGTCGAGGGGGCTTCATGACCGCTCCACGCACGAACCGGGGCGTCAGAAGAGCTTGACCGGCTTGACGATGTCCGCGTAGATGAGGATCGCCGACATGGTGATGAGGAACAGCGCCACGGTGTAAGCGACCGGCAGCGCCTTGGCCACGTCGACATGGCCTGGGTCGGCCTTGCCCAGGATCTTCGCCCCCTTGCGCTTCAGACCCTCCCACAGCGCGCCGGCGACGTGACCGCCGTCGAGCGGCAGCAGCGGGATGAGGTTGAAGACGAACAGCGCCATGTTGAGTGCCGCGATGAGGGACAGCAGCGTCATGATCTTGGCCGTCGTCCCGTCGGCGCCCAGGTCCGCGCTCGCGATCTCGCCGCCCACCCGCCCGACGCCGACCACCGAGATGGGGCCGTTCGGGTCGCGCTCGCCGGGTCCGAAGGCCGCCTGCACGACGCCGACCATCTTCTGTGGCACGTTGACGACGACGCCCGCGGTCTGCGTGAACGCGTTCCAGACGTACCCGGGAACGTCCGCCACGGTGCCCTTGACCAGCTCACCGGTGGGCGTCGCCCCGAGGTAACCCACCTCCTCGGTCACGACCTTGCCGTTCGCGTCGACCTTCACCTTGTCGTTGTCGACGTAGGCCGCCCGGTCCAGCGCAGCGATCGGCGCTTGGAGGGCAACCTCTGAGCCGCCTCGGTCGACGACCATCGTCATCGTCTGGCCGGGGGACTGGCGAATCAGGGGGGTGACCTGGTCCCACCTCGAGACCGCGGTGCCGTTCACGGAAACGATGCGGTCGCCGGCCTGCAGCCCGGCAACGGACGCCGGCGACGGCGCATCGCCGGCGACGCAGTCGGGCTGTGGCTTCTCGACCGTCGGGGGCGCCGAGGGTACACAGGTCGCCACGGTCGAGACCAGCGGCGTGGCGGTGGGGATGCCGTAGAGGGTGAGGATGCCGCCGAGGAGCACTACCGCGATGAGCAGGTTCATCAGCGGGCCGCCCATCATGACGACGACCTTCTTGGGGACGCTCAGCTGGTAGAAGACCCGGTTCTCGTCACCGGGCTTGACCTCGTCCATCGAGTCCTGGCGGGCCTGGTCCATCAGCTGGGTGAGACGCCCGGTGGACGACGCCCGCAGCTGGCCGGGAGCGTCGCCCGGCTGCGGCGGGAACATCCCGATCATCCGGATGTAGCCGCCGAGCGGAACGGCTTTGACGCCGTACTCGGTCTCGCCCTTGTGCCGCGACCAGATGGTCGGCCCGAAGCCGACCATGTACTGGGTCACCTTGACCCCGAACCTCTTGGCCGGCACGAGGTGACCGATCTCGTGCAGGGCGATCGACAGGCCGACGCCGAGGGCGACAACGAGCACGCCGATGATGTACGCGATCACGCAGGGTTCCTTTCCAGGCCAAGCACCGCGCGGGCTCGGCTTCGTGCCCAGGCGTCCGCCCGCATCACCGTCTCAACGTCCAGATCGCCGCTGGTGATCCCGGCCTCGGGCGTATGCGCGTGGTCGCTGACTACACGCGCCACGGTGTCGACGATGTCGGTGAACCGGATCAGCCCGTCGAAGAAGGCCTGCACGCACTCCTCGTTGGCCGCGTTGTAGACGGCGGGGTACGTCCCACCGGCCTGACCGACCCGCTTGGCCAGGCTCACGGCGGGGAACGCCTCGTCGTCGAGTGGGAAGAACTCCCAGGTCGACGCGCGCGACCAGTCCACCGGGTGAGCGGCTCCGGGAACGCGCTCGGGCCAGGCGAGTCCCAGCGCGATGGGCAACCGCATGTCGGGGGGCGACGCCTGGGCGAGGGTGGACCCGTCGACGAACTCGACCATCGAATGGATGACCGACTGGGGGTGGACGACGACGTGGATCCGCTCGAACGGGACGTCGAAGAGCAGGTGAGCCTCGATGACCTCCAGGCCCTTGTTGACCAGCGTGGCCGAGTTCGTCGTGATGACGGGGCCCATGTCCCAGGTCGGGTGGGCGAGCGCCTGCTGCGGCGTGACGTCAAGCAGGTCCTCGCGCCGCATACCGCGGAACGGTCCGCCGCTGGCCGTCACGACCAGACGCTCCACCTCGTCGGCCGTGCCGCCCCGCAGGCACTGGGCGAGCGCGGAGTGCTCGCTGTCGACCGGGACGATCTGGCCCGGCTTGGCGGCGGCCTTCACCAGCGGCCCGCCGACGATGAGCGACTCCTTGTTGGCCAGCGCCAGCGTCGTCCCGGCATCTAGCGCCGCGAGCGTCGGGGCCAGCCCGATCGAGCCGGTGATGCCGTTGAGAACGACGTCGGCCGCGCGGCCAGCCAGCTCGGTCGCCGCGTCGGGACCGGCCAGCAGCTCGGGCCGGTATGGCGCGGAGCTGGCTTCGCGAGCCGCCTCGCCGACCGCCTGGGCCAGCTCGTCCACGGACCCGCGGGCACAGGCCACGGCCTCCACCTGCAGCTCGACGGCCTGCCGCGCCACCAGGTCGAGGTTGCCGCCGGCGCTCAACGCGGTGATGCGGAAGCGGTCGGGGGCGGCCCGCGCCACGTCGATCGCCTGAGTGCCGATGGAGCCCGTCGACCCCAGGAGGGTCACGGTCCGCGGCGAAGTGGTCACCCGGCCATTGTGCCCCGTGCCCGTCGGTCGATCGCCCGCCTCATCATCGCCCGGGTCACCGGGTCGTGGAGGAAGCGGACCGGCAGGAAGTAGGTACGCCCGCGCCAACCGTGGAACCAGACCGCCGTTGTCACCCAAAGCAGCCGCGCGTCGGCGTCGACACCAACGGCCGCGCGGAAGTCGAGGTGCCGGTCGGGATACGCGATGAGCGCCTCCTGGCCGCTGGCCGCCTGGACCGCGAAGGCCTCCCAACTCCCCCGTGACGCTCCGACGAGCGGGGCGAGCAGCTGGCGTAGGCCCATCAGGGCCATCACCGGGGCGGGAAGGTTGCGCGCCGAGAAGATCTCCCGGGCCCACACCACTGGGTCGGTGACGTCGACGGCTGCCACCGGAAGGCTCTCCACGACGACGTCGGCCCAGTCGGGCGCCGGCTGGCCGCGGAGCGCCACCTCAATCGTGCCCATCTCCATACGGTACCGTATGGTGGTGGCGCCACGGAAGACCCTCACCCGCGGTGACTGGGCGGCCGCCGGGTTGGCCGCCTTGGTCGAGGGCGGCCCCGACGTTGTGCGCATCGAACCGGTTGCCGCCCGGCTCGGCACCACGAAGGGTTCGGCCTACTGGCACTTCACCGACCGCGCCGATCTC
>DATLQE010000200.1:0-9656 GCA_035535335.1 Lapillicoccus sp.
CCTCCAAGGGCGTCATCCACGCGAACCAGGCAGCCAACAAGAAGTCGGCCATGGCCCGGAAGGCCGCAACGCTCTAGCTCCGGCGGCGGCACCGGCGGTCAGTGCACGCGGCGGATCGCCTCGGCGACCTCCTCGAACCGGGCCTGCGCGAGCACCGCTCCCTCGCGCCGGATCGCGTCCGGGTCCACCCGAATGATCCGGTTCACGCGCACCTCGCTGGCCCGTCCGCTGCGGTCCCAGGCGCCCGAGCCGACGTCGACCCACTCCCGGCCGGCCCGGTGCTCCTGCCGGGCGTCGTGGTCGTGGTCCTTGCTCGTCAGCATCACGGCGAGAAGCCAATCGCCGTCGCTGCCCACGAGCAGCACCGGCCGGTCCTTCCCGACCGAGTGGTCCTCTTCGTAGGGCACCCAGGTCCACACGATCTCGCCAGGATCGGGCTGGCCGTCCGGCTTGGGCGCGTACGCGATCGCTGGCACACCCTGATAGTCGCCGGGATAGGCCCGGTGTCCGTACGGAGGAGGCATGCCGTCGGCCCGCGCTCGTCCCGGCGGCGCGGACGGACGGGCCCGTCGCGGCGGCGCGCTCCGGCCGCTGTGCAGGAGGCGCTCCACCGCCCCGCGCAGCCGCTCCATCGCGCGTTGTGCCACGGCTCCGACCCTAGCCGGACCGACCGACCGTCAGGCCGACCAGCGACGCCGCTGTCGCAGCAGCTCGAGGAAGACGTGCGCCATGAGGAGCTGGTGCTGGCGCAGCGCCGGCGTGCATCCCGGCGGCGGCTTCCTGCGATATCCACCGAGCATGTATGCCGCGATGGTCGCCAGGTAGCAGTCGACCGTCTCTGGGTCCGCATCGCGAGTGAGCGGCGAGGTGGCGATCAGCCCGTCGGTGTCGACGCCCTGCGCGGCCATCAGCGGCAGCAGCCCGACCCCGTCCACCCACGGGGCGGCCGCCCGACCCAGTTCCAGTCGACCACCGTGGCGACAGCCGTGGCCCCGGCACCCGCGGACACCAGCAGGTTGTCCGGCCTCAGATCGCCGTGGCAGAGCGTGTCGCCGTCGAACCGGCCCTCCGCCCCGAGGACCAGCTCCGCGACCTTGCTCCCGTGCGCGGGAAGCCATGGGGGCTGCTCAGGACCGCCGGCGAACGACCCCTCGGCCAGTTGCCGGCCCACGGCCAGGATGTCGGGATCCGTCGACATGCGGTGGCCCAGGCCGGGATCACCGGTGTGCCACGGCGTTGCCAGCTCGGCTATCGCGAGGCATGCCCGGTGGACGGCGCCGACCTCGTCGGGCGTCCACGGCTGTCCCGGCATCCGGCCGGCAATGACCGCGAGGACGAGGACGCTCCACCCGTCCACGGCGGCGAACCCCACGAGCCGGGGCGCGGGAGTGCCGTGGGGAAGGGCCTCGATGACCCGTGCCTCCTGCTCGAGGGCGGCGACGACGTGCGGCTGGTCCGGTGCCCCCGCCTTGGCGAAGACCCTGCCCCCGCCCGAGGTCGTGACGATGCCCGCATACGACCCGGTGAACCCGCTGCGAACGGGCGGAGCCTCCCGGACAACGGGACTTCCGGCGAGGCGGCTGACGGCCCGGCGGACCGACTCCGGCAGCTGCGACCAGGCCGGCCGCCGCGACGTCTCGCGGTAGTCGACGGTCGGGTACGAGAGCGACATCACGGAACGAGTTTCGGGTCTTGGAACGCTCCGAGGCATCCCCTTTGTTGCGGATAGCGTTACCGGTGGTCAGCGCGGAGCTCAGGCTCACGAAAACCGACCAGACGAGACGATGACCGACACGCTGACCGCTTCCCGGACCCTTGCCGCGACCGCCCCGCACCAGACCCGCGTCGGTCTCGCCCTCCTCGCGCTCGCCCTCGGCGGGTTCGCGATCGGGACGACCGAGTTCGTCACCATGGGACTGCTGCCCGAGGTGGCTACGGGCACCGCCACCGACATTCCCACCGCGGGGCACTACGTCTCGGCGTACGCCGTCGGCGTCGTCGTCGGCGCCCCGCTCATCGCCCTGTTAGCGGCCCGGTTGCCCCGCAAGACGGTGCTCATCGCGCTCATGGCCTGGTTCGGGGTCGCCAACGCAGCGTCCGGTTTCGCCGGCGACTACGGCCAGCTCATGGTGGCTCGGTTCCTCTCGGGGCTGCCGCACGGCGCGTTCTTCGGGATCGGTGCGGTCGTGGCCGCCTCGCTGGTCGCCAAGGAACGCCGTACCTGGGCCGTCGCGATGATGATGATCGGTCTCGGCACGGCCAACATCGTCGGCGTCCCGCTGACGACGATGCTCGGCCAGAACGTCGGGTGGCCGGTGCCCTACTGGATCGTCGGCGCCATCGGCGCCCTCACCGTGCTGGCTGTCTGGGCCTGGGTCCCGTGGCAGCCGCTCGACGCGGCCGCCTCGATGCGCGGCGAGCTGACGGCGCTGACCAACCTCCAGGTCTGGCTGGCTCTACTCGTCGGCGTCGTCGGCTTCGGCGGGATGTTCGCGACATACTCCTACATCGCACCGACGATGACCGAACTGGCCCGGTTCCCCGCGTCGTTCGTGCCGGTCGTCCTCGCCATCTACGGCCTCGGCATGGTCGGCGGGATGCTCACCTCAGGCCGGGTGGCCCACCTCGGCGTCCTCCGCGGGATCATCGCCGCATTGGGTGCCGTCGCGCTGATGCTAGCGATCTTCGGCCCCCTAGCGCACATCCAGGGGCTTGCGCTGGTCATGGTCTTCGCGCTGGGCTTCCTGCCGTCGATCCTCGTTCCGCTGCTGCAGACGCGGCTGATGGACGTCGCGCAGGGCGGCCAGTCGCTCGCGGCGGCGCTCAACCACGCGACGCTCAACATCGCCAACGCCCTTGGCGCCTGGCTCGGCAGCCTCGTCCTCGCCGCCGGGCTCGGCTACGAGTGGCCCAGCCGGGTCGGCGCGATGCTCGCCGTGGCCGGCGTCGGGATCGCCGTGCTCTCTGCGGTGCTCGGCCGTCGGACCTACCGCCGCGGCTGAGCCGCATACTCGGGGTATGCGTGTCCCGCCGGCCGCGTGCTGGCTGCACCCCTCCGTGGAGGTCCGACCTTCACCGGTCGCCGGGCGCGGTCTGTTCACGACCGTGGACCTGCCAGCCGGGACGGTCGTGTCGCGTCTGGGCGGACGGCTCGTCTCCACCATCGAGCTGGCCGCGGTGATGTCGTCCACCGACGCCTACGTCGACTCGATCGTCGTGGACGAGGACTGTCACCTGCTGCTCACGCCGGGCAGCAAGAACCGTTTCGGGAACCACGGCTGCGACCCGAACCTGGGCTGGGTCGACGAGTACTCCCTGGCCGCGATGGTCGACGTCTTGGCTGGTCGCGAGCTGCTGACCGACTACGCGATGTCCACGGCCGACCCGGACTACGTGCTGCGCTGCCACTGCGAGAGCTACCGCTGCCGGCAGATGGTCGCTGGGGACGACTGGCGGATCCCGCAGCTCCAGGTCCGATACCGGGGTTGGTGGGTGCCGTACGTGCAGACCCTGGTCGACCGGCTCAGCGCGATCCCCAGTGCCACGGCGGCGCGTCGAGCGGCTTCTGGCCGGCCACCGTCGTCTCGCCAAGGCTCTTGACCAGCTCCACGCCGGAGGCGGTGCTTAGCGCTTCGAGCAGGGTGCGCGAGTGGGATACGACGACGACCTGGGTCTCGCGGGCGGCGCGCTCGACGAGCCGGGCCAGCGGCGGCAGCAGGTCGGGGTGCAGGCTGGTCTCCGGCTCGTTGAGCACCATCAACGCGGGCGGTCGCGGCGTCAGCAGGGCGGCGACCAGCAGCAGGTAGCGCAGCGTGCCGTCGGAGAGCTCGGCCGAGACCAGGGGTCGCAGCATGCCCGGCTGGCGCAGGGCCAGATCGAACCGGCCGGCCGCGACCGCCACCTCGATGGTGGCCCCGTCGAAGGCGTCGGCGACGGCTCGGTCCAGCGCCGCACGG
This sequence comes from Lapillicoccus sp., assembly GCA_035535335.1. Classification (GTDB taxonomy): domain Bacteria; phylum Actinomycetota; class Actinomycetes; order Actinomycetales; family Dermatophilaceae; genus Lapillicoccus. The sequence continues at coordinate 3,957 of DATLQE010000200.1, forward strand.
TCACCGATCTCCCGGATCGTCTGGATGGCCGCTGCGAGGTCGGCGCCGTGGTGGTCGAGAACCGGTGTCCGCGTGCCGATCTGGGTCCGCCGGGACGGGGCGTCGGCGTCGACGCGGAAGCCGTCGTAGAACCGCCAAGCCCGGATCTGGTCGCGGACCGCCAGCAGCTCGGGCGCCCGCCCGGGGTCCGCCAGCTCGGTCAGCATGCTCTCCCAGGGCGCCACGCCGCGACTGAGCTCGACCCACTCGCGCCCGTCTTTCACGCGGACCAGCGGGCCGGCGCGGTCGACCAGCACGGCGTTCGGACGGGCCACGGCGCCACTGAAGACGACCTCCCGCTTCACTTCCGGGTCCAGCCCGAAGCTCGTCTCGCTCGGGATCGGCAGACCGAGGTCGACGAGGTACCCGAGCCCGTCGTCCGTCGCGAAACCCAGCCGCAGCCCGACGGGGCCCTGTCGCCGGGTGCCCTCCACCGCATACCCACCCCGGCGCGCGCCGCCGAGCGTCTCCGGCCCGGCCCAGAGGGCGGAGGGCAGCCCACCCTCGCGGGCCAGCGAACCGATCACTCCGCCGGATCCGCAGTCGGCGAGCAGCCGCATCGCCCGGTAGAGGCTCGACTTGCCGGAGCCGTTCGCTCCGGTGACGACGTCGAGGCCGTGCAGCGGGACAACCACGTCGCGCAGCGACCGGTACCCAGCGACGGCCACGGTCGTGATCACGGGCCGAGCGTAGGGCGAAGAGGCGACACCCTCAGGCGGACGGTCGATAGGTCCGCTGGGCGGCCACATTGATCGACGCCGAGGCCAGGACCAGGCGCGCCACCACGTAGGCCCAGAGCAGGAGCGTCGCGGCGATGCCGAGCGACCCGTAGAGCTCCGACGCATTGCTCAGCTTTACGCCGAAGTAGTACACCGTCACGAGATGGAGGATCTGCGTGCCGATCCCCAGGAAGACTGCTCCCGGAAGGAGCCCCCACCACGGCAGGTCGGAGCCGTGGGGAAGCAGGTAGGAGATCACCAACCACAGCAGGGCCCACAGCCCGGCGACGACGGAGGTGGTGAGCAGACCGATACCCGGCGATGCGTTGCGCAGGGCCGACGCTCCGGCGGCCAGCCCGCCCCCGACGATCACGACCCCGAGCATCAGAGCGACGGCTCGCACGGGGCGGTGCACCGACCGCAGCGGCTGGCCCCAGATGAGCGCCGTCGCGACGACCACCGTCTTGGTCAGCGTGTAGGAGACGTAGAGCATCAGGACACCGCCGACGATGACGAGCACCCAGCGGCTGCTGTGGGCCTCTGCTGCGGCCTGCTCGATCGTGTCCATGGTGTAGCCGCGGATGCCGCCGATGCTCCGTCTCGCCTCGTTCTCGTCGACGCTGAAACCGAGGAGGCCGATCGTGAACAGGGTGGCAGGGAGGGTCCAGAGGAACGTCCGGAACGCCAGGGCCGCCGCCATGAGTGAGCCACCGGCCTCGACGTCGCGTTCCCAGGTCCGCAGCGCCACGTCGACCTGGTGGTAGCGGGAGCGGGACGAGATGACCCGGTCCCGGGTGGCGTAGACGCGTTCGCGCGCCTCACCGAACCGTCCTGCGGTGGACTTGACCGGAGTGGGCGAAGGGGTCGGAGGATCCACGCTCCCGTCCGATCCGTCCTGGCTCACCCTGACACTCCGGTCCGCGGGCCACCGCTCCCGACCCCAGCGATCCGCACCATACTGGCGCTATGCCGCGGGGGCGAGCACGTACGGGAACTCGACGACGGTTCTCCAGCCCGTCGTCGGTCTTGGCCGAGCACTGGACCACGCTCGACGGGGTGGAAGTCTTCTACCGGGAGTCGCCGAATCCGCTCGACGGCCGGGTGATGCTGCACCTGCACGGCTTCGGGATGTCCGGCGCGTACCTGGTCCCGACGGCCGAGCGGCTGGCCGCCGAGTTCCACACCTACGTGCCCGACCTGCCCGGGTTCGGACGCAGCGGCAACACGCTGAGGCCGTTCGACGTCACCGACCTGGCCCACGCGGCAGCCGCCTTCCTCGACGACCGCGGCGTCGTCTCCGCCACGCTGGTCGGGAACTCGATGGGCTGCGCCGTCATCACGGAGTTCGCGCATCTGTACCCCGAGAGGCTGGAGCGCGCGGTGCTCGTGGCGCCGGCGGGAGGGCTGCACAACCAGCCGCTGCACCGCGCCATGCGCCAGCTGGTCCGCGACGGTACCCGGGAGCCCCCGCGCCTGGTCCCCGTCGCGGTACCGGATTACCTGAGGTTCGGGGTGCCGAGCACGCTGCGGCTGTTCCGGGCCCTGACCCAGTACCCCTCCCTCGACCGGCTCCTCGCCCTCCGGATCCCGACGCTGGCGGTCATCGGCAACCGCGACCCGCTCATGCCGGGCCGCGAACGGCTGCGCGAGGTCGCCGGGCAGACGGTCAACCACACCCTGCTCGTCGTCATCGAGGGCGCCGCGCACGCGGTCAACTTCAGCCACCCGGACGAGCTGGCCAACGTCATCCGCCTGTTCATGGCCGACCGGAAGATCGTGGATGACCCCGATGCTCCGGGGGTGGCCCGCACCTACGAGCTGCACCGCGGAACGCTCGTCCCGCCCACCCCTCCGGAGTCCTGAACACTCTTGTTCAGCCGCGAACAGCGGCGTATCTTCCGAAGCATGACCGCTCTGGCCACCCGGACCCTGCACGCGGACCTCCTCGACGCCGCGGTGAGCTACCTCGTCGTGAACCCCCGCGCCTCGCTCGCCGACATCGCCGCGGCGGCGGGAATCGGCCGGACCACGCTCTTCAAGCGGTACGCCACCCGCGACGAACTCGAGCACGCCGTGGCGATGCGCGCGGTCGACGTCTGCCTCGACGCCGCCCGCAGCGCCGACGCCACGGCCGCGGACGGCGGCTTGCGCTCGTTGGTGACCGTCCTCATCCCGGTAGGACCGCAGCTGAACTTCCTCTGGCGCACCCCGAGCCTGCAGGTCGACGAGGACTTCCGCGCCGCATACGCGAACGTGGACGACGCCATCCTCGAGGTACTGGCGCGAGCCCAGCGGGCCGGGGCGCTCGACCGCGAGCAGCCCGACTGGTGGCTCCGGCAGACACTTGTCGCGCTGGTCTACGTCGCGTGGGAGTGCGTCGAGAGTGGCCGGCTCGCCCGCCTCGACGCGCCCAACCGGGTCCTCGAGACGCTGCTGAGGGGAGTGGGGGCATGACGACCGTTGCCCAGCTGCGGACCGCGGCGAGCTTCGCCGGCGGGCTCTACCGGGAACGGTGGGACCGCTGGTATGCGGCGCGCTTCCGCGGCGACCAGCTCGCCCGGCTCAGCCTCCGCGAGGGCCGGCGCGACCCGTATGCGGTCTACGAGGCCATGCGCGCGATCGGACCAATGGTCCCGACGCGCCTCGGAAACTGGGCGACCACGAGCTACGCGATCTGCAACCAGGTCTTGCGCAGCCGCCAGTTCGGCGTCCGCGAGGAGACCGGCGCCTCACCGGTTCGGTCACCGCAGGAGGAGTTCGACCTGTCCTTCCTCAGTCTCAACGAGCCCGACCACGCTCGGTTGCGGCGGGTCGCCGCGCCGGCCTTCAGTCCGAAGATGATGGCGGGGTATGCGGTGACGATCGATGAGACGGTCGGCGAACTGCTCGACGCGGCCGAGGCCAAGGGCACGTTCGACCTCGTGGCCGACCTCGCGGCGCCGCTGCCGATCGCCGTCATCACCCGGATGATGGGCATCGACGGAGGCGACATCCCCGCCTTCCAACGCTACGGCGCGGCCCTTGGCAGCGCGCTCGACGGCGTCACGTCCCTGCCGCAGGCTCGCCGCGTCATGGAGGCGAACCACGAGCTCGACATCCTCTTCGCGCGCTTGTTCGAGGAGCGCGAGCGGGACCCTCGCGACGACCTCGTCAGCGTGATCGTCGCCGAGAAAGGCGACACGATCCGGCCCGAGGAGCTTCGGCCGATGTGCTCGCTGCTGCTCATCGCCGGGTTCGAGACGACGGTGAACCTCATCGGGAACGCGGCTCGCGCCCTGCTGGCGCACCCCGAGCAGTGGGAGATGCTCCGCGCCGACCCCTCGCTGGCCGGGGGCGCCATCGAGGAGGTCCTGCGATGGGACCCGCCGGTGCAGGAGACCGCGCGGCTCTCGTTCCGGGCGACCGAGATCGGCGGGGTGCCGGTACACGTGAACCAAGCGGTGGTGCTCCTCCTGGCCGGTGCGAACCGCGACCCAGAGGTGTTCGTCGACCCGGCCCGCTTCGACATCACCCGCACGTCGGGGTCGGAACACCTGTCCTTCTCCAGCGGAATCCACTACTGCCTCGGGGCACCGCTCGCCCGGCTCGAGGCGAAGGTCGCGCTCACCGCGCTGACCCAGCGGATGCCGCGGCTGCACCAGACCGGACGCGTCGTCATGCGGCCGTCCCGGTTGATCCGCGGGCCGCTGCACATGCCGGTCGCCGCCTGAGGGCCGTCGGAGGGCGGGTCTAGGTTCGGCCTCATGACGCAGGCGCCGCAGAACTACAGCCAGCAGTGGTCCACCGGTGAGCGACCCGAGCTGCCCCAGACCGGCGACGAACGCACGATGCTCACCACCTACCTCGACCACCATCGGGCGACGTTCGAGCTCAAGTGTCGCGGCGTGGACCCGGCCCGGCTCAACGAGCGGACCATGCCGCCGTCCGCGCTCACCCTTCATGGCCTGCTGCGCCATCTCACCGGGGGAGAGCGGTGGTGGTTCCAGATCAACTTCAACGGCGACGAGGTGCCGCTGCTCTACTACGCCGACGACGACCCCGACCAGGACTTCGACCGCCTGGACGGCGACCTCGATGAGGCCTGGGCGGCCTGGCGGCGCGAGTGCGAGCGGTCCCGGGAGATCGTGGCGGCCCACGACCTCGACGACGAGGGAACCCGGGTCCGCGACGGTGAGCCGATCTCGCTGCGCGGGGTCCTGCTCAAGATGATCGCCGAGTACGCCCGCCACAACGGTCACGCCGACCTGTTGCGCGAGGGCATCGACGGGGCGACCGGCTTCTGACGAGCGGGCGGAACACCACCAGTTCCGCGAAACGCCACCATGGTCCGGAACACCGCGGAGGGCTAGCGTCGCCCGCATCGGGCCCGGGCCCGGGCTCGAAGCGAAGGAGGGCGCCATGACTGACCACGTGTACCGGGTGACCGAAGTCGTCGGGACGTCGAGCGAGAGCCTCGACGCCGCGATCCGGTCGGGGATCGAACGCGCCGCGGAGACCGTCCGCGGTCTCGACTGGTTCGAGGTGACCGAGATCCGCGGTCATCTGGAGGAGGGGCGGATCGCCCACTTCCAGGCGACGATGAAGCTGGGGTTCCGCCTCGGCGCATAGGCCGCCGCGTCCGTGCACTGACCGAGGACGCGAAGGTCGGGTCCCTTAGTTGAGGACCAGGGAGATGAACGTCGCGATCACCATGGTGTTCAGGACCCAGGCCAGCACGCTCTGAAAGGTGACGAAGCGCCGCATCGACGCGGTGGTGACCGTCGTGTCCGTAGTACCGAAGGTCACCGAGCAACCGGCCGCCAGGTAGACGTAGTCCGAGAAGACCGACTCCTCGGGTCCTGGGAACTCCAGCCCGCCGCCCTCGACGTCCTTGCGCGCGTAGTACAGCGCGAAGCTGAAGGTGATGATGGCGATGCAGCTGAGGACCGTGAGCCCGGCCATC
>DATLQE010000201.1:0-8864 GCA_035535335.1 Lapillicoccus sp.
GGCGCCAGACCGGACGTCACACGGGTCGAGCGGCTGGTGCGAAGTCAGCCCACCGCTCTAACCCTCAGCCTGACGCCGCGCGAGCTTCAGGTGCTTCGCCTACTGGCCACGGGCAGGACGAACCGCAGGATCGCTGAGGACCTTGTCCTGGCCGAGAAGACCGTCGACCGGCATGTGACCAACACTTTCGCCAAACTGGGCGTCACCTCCCGTGCGGCCGCCACTGCTTACGCCTACGAACACCGGCTGCTCTGACCGCCTGGGGAGAACACCCCAAGGACCGACGCGGCGAGTTGAGGTATTCGCCCGAAGCGCGTGAACCGGTGCGGTCCCTAGCGTCGAGATCTCACATTCGCGCGTGCGGGGCCGCACGTCCGCCGCGGGCGCCAGGGAAGGGACAGGTCATGACACGCGTCAGCGAGAGCACGCCACTGAGCAGCGATGAGGCAAACGTCGAACAGCGCGAATACTGGCGTCACGAGGGCGCGCGCCAGTACCAGGAGAACGAGGAGGCAAACGAAGCGGTCATCGTCCCCTTCGGCCAGGCCATGCTCGAAGCGGCCCGGCTGCAACCCGGCGAGCGGGTGCTCGATGTGGGCTGCGGCCGCGGTGCATCGACCGTTGAAGCAGCCGAGCGCGTGGCACCCTCGGGCCTGGTTGTCGGAGTCGACATCTCGGCGACCATGCTGCAAGCCGCGCAAGCGCGTTGCGACGACGCAGTCCTCGACAACGTCGAGCTGATCGAGGCGGACGCGCAGGTCCACGACTTTGACCCTGGATCGTTCGACGTCGTGATCAGCCGGTTCGGAGTGATGTTCTTCGATGACCCCCAGGCAGCGTTCGCCAACTTGGCACGTGCGCTGCGGCCAGGCGGGCGGCTCCATTTCGTCTGCCCGCAGGACCAGCTCAAGAGCGAATGGGTCGCCGTTGCGTTCGGCGCCGCCGTCGAGGCCACCGGAGGGGCACCAGAGGTCGGCCAGCCAGGGGCACCGGGCCCGTTCGCGTTCGCCGACGATGACCGACTCGGCCGCCTGCTCACCGGCGGCGGATTCCGGGAGCCGCGGCTGGAGTCGATTGTCCGACCCGTTCGGCTCGGACCAGACATCGACGCCGCGGTCGCGTACATCCTCTCCCTGCCAGAGAGCGAACAGCTGTTCGCCGGCGCTCCACGAGAAACCGTTCATGCAGCCAAAACGGCGCTCCGGTCCGGCTTCGCGCCATACGCGGGTTCCCAAGGGGTGGTGATGGACGCCTCGGCATGGCTCATGTCGGCCCACCGATGACCGGTTCGCGCGCCCACCGCACACCGGCAGCCCGGGAATCGGGACGCCCGTTCGACCAGCAGCTTCAAGAGAGGGTGGGCCATTGCCGACGCCGGTCCCACCGCGCGGGCACGCCAGCCGTGGACCGATATGCCCCGCGCGCTACACCGGAGTGCCCTCTCTTCAATCGCATGCCGCTTGGAGGTCCGCTGCCGGTGAATCTCGTTCCCCAGCTGGACAGGACGTACTGTGTCTGACCGGCAGCCGATGCCAATCCATGACGCCATCGCAGTCCTCTCAACGCGCGGGACCACCTACGCCGAGGGCGGTGGCGCACATGAACCCCGGCTGCGGTCCCAAGCCGACTTCATGGGACAGCGACCCGCCTGCTGGCGTGTGGGACAACCCGCCCCGAGGCTATGTGCAACCTTGTCCCACAGCGATATTCGTGCCGTGGCATGACGACGCCCGACCTCAGACTCTCGCGGGGTACGGCGTCTTGTGGCTGGTAATCCGCGAACCTCGAAGATGTCGTCGGGCGAAGTCTCGCTATTCCGGTTGGCGTGCTGCCTAGCCTGGCGCAGACGCGGGAACGCCTGGTTGTGGGTGCTGCCGTGACGAGCCATGAGGGTGCCGACTGCGGCGCCAATGCGGCTATTGCCGTACTGCACGGTGTGCAGCTCAAGGCCTGGTGTGGCACTCGGCGCGGTCCGCGAGGGCAAGGAGTGGTGAGGGGGCGGTGGGACCGGAGTTGGCTCAGCGCGTGCTGGCTGTAAGTCCCGCAGCGAGGGAGTCAGCGGCAGCGGCGATCTGCTCGGCTGTCGTCCATCGTCCGAGGGACAGTCGCAATGCCGATGCCGCTTGTTCGGGTGTGAGGCCGAGGGCGAGCAGGCCGGTGGAGGGCCGGTTGTCGGCAGCATGGCAGGCCGAGCCAGTGGCCGCCGCGACGTTTTGGGTGGCGGCGAGTAGGTCGCGGCCGACCGCGGATTCGATGCGGATGTTGAGCGTGTTGGGCAGTCGCAGCGTGGGGTGGCCGTGGAGTTGAACGCGGCCCGGTAGGCGTTCGGTGAGGTCGGCTTGGAGCCGGTCGCGCAGCATGGTGAGGCGGGTGGTCTCACCGGCGTCGAGTGCGGTGGCGGCGAGTTCGGCGGCGACACCGAGGGCGGTGACGAGTGCGACGTTCTCGGTGCCGGCGCGCAAGCCGCGTTCCTGTCCCCCTCCGCCGATGAGCGGTTCGAGAGTGACGCCGTCGCGGATGTAGAGCGCAGCGATGCCCTTGGGGGCGTACATCTTGTGGCCGACAACGGTCATCAGGTCGACGCCGAGCTGGTCGACGTTCAGGGGGAGCTTACCGGCGCTTTGGGCGGCGTCGGTGTGCATGAGGATCCCGTGCGTTCTGGTGATCGAGGCGATGTCGGCGATCGGCTGCAGGGTGCCGGTCTCGTTGTTGGAATGCATGACGGTGACGAGCACAGTGTCGGGCGTCAGAGCGGCACGAACGTCGGCTGGGTCGAGGCGACCGAGGTGGTCGACGGGCAGGTACGTGACCTCGACGTTATGCCACCGGACCAGCTGCTGGCAGGCAGCCAGGACGGCAGGGTGCTCGGTCACCTGAGTGACGACATGCGGTCGGCCGGCAACCGTCGCAGCGCGGGCCAGGACAGCGCCGCGGATGGCCAGAGCGTCGGCCTCGGAGCCGCTGGCCGTGAAGACGATCTCGGTCGGAGCTGCCCCGATGAGCGCTGCGAGCTGGGCGCGGGCCCGGGCGATTAGGCGGCGGGGTTCTTCGGCGTAGGCATGGGTACTGGAGGGGTTCCCGAAGTCGGTCGTCAGCGCGGTCTGCATCGCCTCGAGGACGCGCGGGTCGACCGGAGTGGTGGCGTTGTAGTCCAAGTACACCGGTCGGTCGACCATCGCCGGGTGCTCATCCTGATCCACCACAGCGACCTCTTTTCGGTTCGTTACAACAGCGTATCGACGTCGGCCTCATGACCAGGCCGCTCCGACGAGGCATTCCTCCGCCTTGCTCGCCCTCACAGCGCGTGGCCGTACGCGGGTTCGCGACCAGTGACGCTGAGATGTGGGAGGCCGACCGCGCTATGAGCGGTGCCGATTGGTTCGAGCTCGGTGAGCAGCTTCACCTCGTCGCTCATCGATTCACTCAGCTGCCGCAGCAGCCGCGGAATACGGTCGAGATCCCAGTCGAACGAGGCGATCGCGTCGGTGGTGGCGAACAGTCGCTCCGAGAGGCGATCCCTGGTGGCCTGATAGTCGGCGAGGGCGACCTCCTCGGCAGCCTCTCCGTTTGTGGCCCTGAGGATCGCGCGGGCCAGCAGTTCGGCATCGCGGAGGGCGTCAGTAATCCCGTGCGAAGTGATTGGGTCCTTGAAGTAGCCGGCGTCGCCGACCAGCGCCCAACCTGGCCCATAGGCCCGGCGGAAGAAGCCGGGCCTGGCGGCGAACACGCTGAGCCGCTCAGGCGCGGCGCCGACAATCCCGTCGAGTACGCCGGGGGCAGCCTCGGCGAGCAGGCGGGCATAGGCAGGTGCTGTGCCCGCGCGCGCCTCGGAGCGGAATCGCCGTCGCGGGACGCCGACGAACACGCAGACCTGGCCGCCGTTGGTGGGAAAGAACCCGGCCGTGACCCCCGGCCGGTAGAACAGCTCATAGGCATGGACCGGAAGCTGATCCCAGTAGCCGTAGATGAACGCGGCGGCGGCGTCGGCGGCCCGTTCCACCGGCGCACCCACGAGGCGAGCGACCCTGGAACCCATGCCGTCCGCACCGACGGTGATTCGGGCTCCGGCGGTGAAGGGAGCACCCGTCGCGTCGCGCCCTACGACGCCGGTAACCCGCCCGGTGCGAGCGTGGCACAGATGATCGATGGTCACACCGAAGCGGACCTCAGCGCCGGCGTCGCTGGCGCCGTCGACGAGGACCGGGTCGAGCACGGTGCGGCGCGGCGCGTAGAGCGCGTCAACGCCGGCCGCGGGCTTGATCGGCACCTCGATGCGCTCACCGCCGTAGTGGAAGACGCTGCCCCGCACGGGCGGTGTGCCTGCGGCAGTCAGCTCGTGCAGCAACCCCCACCGGGCCAGCTGCAGGACACCGCCGCGTAGCAGCGCATGGGTCGAGAGTGTGTCGGCACCGTATCGGCTCCTGTCGACCACCAGCACACGCAGACCGGACCGGGCAAGGACCATGGCGGTGGCGGCGCCGGCGGGCCGGGCGCCGACCACGATGACGTCGTACGCCGAGGAGGTCGAGGTCGTCATGAGATCTTTCCCGATCGCTGGCCGCGATCAGGCACGGACCTCGATGCTCACCGGGACGCCGTTGGTGAGTACGTCGTAGACGGCCGAGCGGAGACGGGACTGCTCGACAACGCTGCGCAGCTTGCCCGGGTCGTCGCCCTCGAGCCGGAAGCTGACCCGGATCTGCTCGTAGCCGTTTCGGACCTCGCCGGACAGACCCAGGATGCCGAGGAGATTGATGTCGCCCTCGATCGTGGACTCGACCGAAGTCAGGTTGACCCCTCGCGCCGCCGCGATGTTTGCCAGCCCCGAGGTCAGGCAGGCCGCTAGGGCGTGCAGCAGATACTCGACCGGAGTCGGCGCGTTGTCCGCCCCGACCAGCACCTCGGGGTGGTCGGCGTCGAATGTCGAGGCCCGGCGGTGAGTTAGTTCCTGGCCGGCGCCGAAGAAGCCGTGGATCGTCGAGCGGTTGTGGGTACCGCTGACCCAACGGTTGGTCGCACGGAACTGGAATTTGGCGATGTCCGGGTTGGCCTTCACGGCGTCGAGAGTGTCGAACAGGGTGGCGGTGTCGACGCCGTTACGCGTCGGGGTGTCGGTGGTGCTCATGTCGTAGATCTCCAGGTGGGTTGTGAGTGTTTCTTAGGGCTGGATGAGGGATCGCATCGCCGGAGCTGCTGTATCGGGGTCACGAGCTCGGTGAGTGCGCGTCTCCGGGTGCGTTCCGCTGCACGACACCGGCGTCTCCTGACTGGAGGCGAGCTGCTGGCCCAGTAGTCGACCGCCTCCCAACGCGCCGAGAGCGCCAGGCCTCCAGATCTCGGACGGTCCCGCACCAGGTCGCGTCGCAGGTGACGAAGCTCGACCTGACAGCCGCCTAGGGCTCGGCGATGGCTTCCGTGGCCATGGCGCGATGGTCGCCAAGGGCCAGCTTGGGGTGCACCCTGCCTTGAGAATGCACGGCCTCGATCGTCTCGTCGATTCATGGCAGCGCACCCGCGACAGACTCGACCTCGACACTCACTGGGACGGCACGGCGGACCATGTCCGAGATCGGTGAGTAGCGATCCGCCCATTCGACGAGTTCCTGCAGAAGACGCGGCTCGACCCCGTGCGCAGTGATCCGGACCCTGACCCGCGAAGTCAACGGCCCAGGGGGCACGTCATCGTCGACGGCAAGGATGCCTCGAGCATCGGACTCGCTGTCCACGAGAACTTCGACACGCTGCAGTCGGACCCCAAGCTCGGCGGCGCGCATGCTGATGAGCGTTGCCTCACAGCTGGCGTGGCCCGCACGGGTGAGCCAGCCGGGGGACGGGGCGGACGACCCGCCCCCGACTGCGGCTGTCATGTCGGTATGAATCGTCTCCCCGGCGGCGCCATCGACCCGGCAGCGGAGCCCGTCTTCGACCACGGCGGACGCGGCGAGGTCGGTGTAGCGGGCGGCTTCCGGGTGGGCGGCAAGGTGGTCACGGGCGATCTCGATGGACCGGCCGATGTGGCTGCTCGTGGTCATTTCCAACTCCTTGCCCCGCCGCAACATGTGCAGGATCTCGAGCATGATTCGAACGTCTGTGACGACGCCTGTGATGAGTCGGCCTACGGATGACAGAATCAATCCGTGGCGGAGCCGCTGGCCATCCACCTTCTGGGGCCGCAACCGCACGTGGTCAAAGCCGGGCATCTGCAGCCGCCACCGCGCGGGCACAAGGCGTGGGCCCTGCTCGCGTACCTCCTGACCACGACATCAGCGCCGAGCCGCGAGTGGCTAGCCGAGCTCCTGTTCCCCGAGGCCGACGATCCTCTCAACGCCCTGAGCTGGAACCTGACCCAACTACGCAGGCTCCTCGGACCTGACGCAACGATCGAAGGCACGCCAGTCGTCCTTCGACTGCCACCGGGCACGTTCGTAGACATCCATGCCCTGACTGCAGGCACCTGGGTCCAGGCGATCAACATTCCCGGCCTCGGTCGAGAACTGCTGGAGGGCATGGTGTTTCCCGGCTGCCCCGGGTTCGAGGCGTGGCTCCTGGCAAGCCGGAGACATCTGGCCGGAGCGGCCGAGGGGGTGCTCCGGGAGGCGGCGCGAGCAAAACTCTCGTCGGGCGATGCCGCCCGGGCGGTGCAATTGGCGAGTCGGCTCGTCGCCACCAACCCGCTCGATGAGGACGCTCAGGAACTCCTGATCCGGGCGTACGTCACGAACGGTGATCAAACCGCGGGCGAGATCCAACGAGATGCGTGCGTCGCGCTCTTCCGACGCGAGCTTGGGACCGACCCCGGCGTCGCCGTCCTGCGCGCCGCCGAGCCCGAACCGCAACGACGCGCCTCCCCCGACCGGCCGGCTACCAGGACAGCGACCATGGCTCGGCTTGAGGCGGGCCTTGGCGCCCTCGACGCCGGGGCCGCGGACGCCGCGATCAGCCTCCTGCGACAGGCGGTCGCCGACGCCGAGGAGGTTGACGATTGGCATCTACAGGTACAGACGCTCATGGCGCTTGGCTCCGCTCTCGTCCACAGCGTCAGGGGACGCGACGGCGAAGGTGCCGGGGTGTTGCACGAGGCGATCGCCGTGGCCGACCGCATTGGATATCCGGAGTCAGCGGCCCTGGCTCATCGGGAACTGGGCTATGTCGACCTGCTGCGCGGGCGGTACGACCGGGCACAGAGGTGGCTACAAGACGCGACGACGCTGGCCGGTGACGAACCAAGCGAGCGCGCCTGGGCTTTCGCGGTCCAGGGCGTGGCGTCGACGGACGTCGGACGTTACTCCGAAGCCCTGATCGCGTTCCGCGAAGCGCGACGCCTGGCCGGGCCCGAGCCGCTTACTCAGGTCCATGCGTGGGTGTGGACCTTCACTGGACGACTGCACCTGTTGCGCAATGACCTTGAGCAGGCCCGCGAGTGCCTCACCCAGGGGCTGGAATCCGCGCGCGCCCTGCGCTGGACCGCCTTTGTGCCCCTACCCGAGGCACTGCTCGCTGATGTCGACCTCGTGGAAGGCAACGTTGAGGCCGCATCAGCCGCGTACGAGCACGCGCATGCCCTCGCCCTTCAGCTCGGCGACCCGTGCTGGGAGGGGCTCGGGGCTCGCGGGATGGGTCTGGTCGCTGCGCATCGAGGCGACGCCGCGACGGCCTTGCAGTGGGTCGCGGAAGCTCGCCATCGTTGCGTGCGCCTGCCCGACGCCTACCTGTGGGTGGAGGGCTACTGCCTCGACGCCCTGTGCTCACTCGCCCTCGACCAGCAGCGTGCCGAGGCCTCGCAATGGATACATGACATGCAGGCACTTGCGGCTCGTACCGGAATGCGGGAGCTCGTCGCTCGCGCCTACGCCCACCAAGGCAAGCTCGGAGACCAGGCTGCCATCGACGCAGCGCGCGTCCTCGCGGCAGAGGTGGACAACCCCGATTTACGCCGCCTCGAGTGATTCTTGCCGTGGCCAGTACGTCAAGTCAGACCGCCGGGCGAAGCCCGCTGGTATGTCTCCAGGCCTGGCCCGGTCGTCCGCCTAGGGGAACCGCGGCCTGTCATCCACTCAGCGCGCCTGTTGCACGGCACCCCGATGCAATTTCAGCCGCCACGTTACTGACGGCCTCGCCCGGCATGTTCCGGCGGAACCGGCCACCGACGCCCGTTGTCCGGGGCCGGGGCCGACGACATAGCTTCTTGGTTGGCCGCGACCGGATCCTGGTGCTCCCGAGGCGTTCGATGGGCCTTTCGAAACGCGACTACCGAAGGCCGGTGTGGCAGGCCGATGCTCATGCGATGCCTTCTTCGACGGGCAGCCCGGCGAGGCGCCACTCGAGCATCCCCTGGTGGAGTCGTCGGGCCGGGCGGCCGGCGGCGGTGAGCCGGTCGACGGCGTCGTACGCCAGGACGCAGTAGGCGCCCCGGCAGTACGCCACGATCTCGGCGTCGGCTGGAAGGTCGTCGAGGCGGTCCTCGAGTTCGCCCAGCGGCAGCGACACGGCACCGGGGATGTGTCCGGCGGTGTACTCGGTTGTGGGTCGCACGTCAAGGACGATGACGTGGTCGGTGCGGACCCGGCGCAGCAGCTCGTCGCGGGCGACGGCGTCGGAGTCCTGAGTGCCCGAGGTACCCAGGTAGCCCGCGGTGGCGCGGCCGGCCTCGGCCAGGTGGGTGGTGGCTACGGTGCGCAGCAGCGCGAGCAGCGCCGCGACGTCGTCACCGGCGAGCCGGTAGTGCACGAAAGTGCCATCGCGGCGGGCACGGACCAGTCCGGCATCCTTGAGCGCCTGCAGGTGCATCGACGCCGTCGACAGACCGAGCCCCGCGGCGGTGGCGAGGGCGTCGACGGTGTACTGGCCCTGGGCGAGCAGGTCGA
>DATLQE010000202.1:0-2422 GCA_035535335.1 Lapillicoccus sp.
GCGCGTTGAGCCCTTTTCCGCCCGAGTGAGGGGTCACCCTTCGGCTGTCCACCGCCAAGCAGACAAACCGAAGGGTGCCCTGCTCATGATCCTGGATACGGAGTCCTGGATGAACATTCGTCGTTTCCGCGCCTTGCATGCTGCGGGCGCCACGTTCGTCGAGATCGGCCGCGAGTGCGGTTGTGATTGGCGCACGGTTCGTAAGTATCTGGCCGAGGACGCGCCCGCCGTCCCGCCGACGTCACCGTCTCGAGCGGGCACCCAGTCTCGATTGATTGAGCCGTTTGTGGAGCGGATCGAGGCGTGGCTGCGATCCGATTTGGCGCTGAAAGGGACCGTGATCCATGAGCGGCTGGTCGCCGAGTACGGCTTCACCGGCCACTATCAGCGAGTCAAGATGTTCCTTGCCGAGGCCCGGCCGCGGATCGCCGCCGAACTCGTTGACCGGGACGAGAACCCGTTGAGCGGTTTGCACCGTCGCTTCGAGGTTGTCCCTGGTGCGCAGGCGCAGGTTGACTGGGGCGACGAGGGCGACCTGTTGGCCCACGTCGGCATCCCCCAGGTGTATTCGTTCCACCTGGTGTTGTCGCATTCCCGCGACCCGTTCTGCTGTTTCACCACCAGCATGGATCTGGCGACGTTCTGGGATTGTCACCGGCGAGCGTTCGCGCATTTCGGCGGCGTCCCGGGCACGCTCGTCTACGACCGGACTAAGACCGTCATCCGGCGCCACGTCGCCCCCGGGCTGGCGGTGCCGCTGCATCCGGAAGCGGCCGCGTTCGCCGACCATTACGGGTTCACCATCGATGTCCTCGCCGCGTATCGGCCGACCGGGAAAGGCCGGGTCGAACGACAGGTCAACATCGTCCGGAACCATGTGATCGCCGGCCGGAGCTTCGACTCGATCCGCGAGCTCGACGGGGCGTTCGACGCCTGGCTTCCGATCCGCCGATCCCAGGTGCATCGCACCCACGGCCAGGTCATCGCCGTCCGGGCTCAGGCTGATCGAGCCGCGCTCCGGGGCCTGCCGGGCCAGCCGTATCTGGTCGCCGAGAAGCACCTGCGACGGGTCGGGAAGGACTGCTTGATCTCATTCGAGGCCAGCTGCTACTCGGTTCCCGCCCGGCTGGTCCGGCCCGGGCAACGGGTCCAGCTGCATATTCATCCCGACCCAGACGGCGACCAGGTCAGCATCCACGCCCTGGGCGTCGACGGCGGCGGCTGGCTCGCCACCCATCCCCGCGCCACCCGCCGCGGCACTTGGATGATCGACCAGGCGCACTGGGACGGGCTGCCCGACGGACATACCCGGGCCACCACCACCGCGACGCCGCCTCCGGCCATCCTTATCGGGTCTCCTCCCCTGGAACCGCTGTCGGCGTTGCTGATCCGACGGCACGCCGACCTGACCGTCGCGGCCAGACCCCTCACCGACTACGCCAACCTCGCCAACCCGAAGGAGAACTCGTGAGCACCCTGACCGCTGACCGGATCCGCAACCACGCCACCCGGCTCGGACTCACCCACCTCACCGACACCCTCACCGAACTCGTCGAGCGGGCTGAAACCGGCCAGATGGGCTACCTCGACTTCGTCGACCTGCTCCTCGAAGAAGAGGTCGGGCTGCGGGAGGGCCGGCGGTTCCGCAACGCCTTGAAACTGTCCGGGCTGCCACACCACAAAACCCTCGACCAGTTCGACTTCGCCTTCCAACCCGGCCTGGACGCCCGCAAGGTCCGTGACCTCGCCACGCTGGAGTTCGTCAAAGCCAAGTCCAACGTGGCCCTGCTCGGACCGCCCGGGGTCGGCAAAACCATGCTCGCCGTCGCATTGGCCGTGACCGCCTGCCAAGCCGGATTCTCCATCTACTTCACCACATTGGACGACCTGGTCCGCCGACTCCGCGCCGCCGAAGCCACCGGCCGGTTCAAACGGCAGCTCCAGACCTACCTGCGTCCCGCCGTCCTGGTCTGCGACGAAGTCGGCTACCTGCCATTGGACCGGGCCGAAGCCAACATGGTCTTCCAACTCGTCTCCCGCAGATACGAGCGCGGCACCATGATCATCACATCCAACAAAAGCTTCACCGAATGGGGCGGCGTGCTCGGCGACGACGTCCTCGCCACCGCCATCCTCGACCGCCTGTTGCACCACTGCGACGTGATCAACATCAACGGCCCCAGCTACCGCCTCAAAGACCGCCTCACCCTCATCGCCGGAGGTGAACCCATGACATGATCACCCTGCCGAGACCGACACGTGAGGTCGTACCCAAACCGACACGTGAGGTCGTACCCCGACACCCTGGACATCGGCAAGGCCGAGATCGTGTGTTGCGTCCGCCTTCCAGCAGCCGATGGCGAGCGCCGGGTGCAGGAGATTTCCACCCACTCGACGATGGTCGGTTCGTTGTGTGAGCTGG
>DATLQE010000203.1:0-5180 GCA_035535335.1 Lapillicoccus sp.
GGGGTCAGCCGCGGAAGACGAACGCGAGCGCGATACCGAAGATGGCCAGCGCCTCGGTGATGGCCATGCCGAGGAACGCGATGGGCTGGAGCATGCCCCGCGCCTCGGGCTGACGGGCGACGCCGTTGATGTACGCCGCGAAGATGAGGCCGACACCGATACCGGGGCCGATGGCGGACAAGCCGTAACCGAGGATGGCGATGTTGCCGGTCATGGGGTTTCCGTTTCTTGTGTGGTGTCCCGATGGCGATTGCCACCGGGGCCTTTCGGTACTTCTGGGGTGGGGCTGGGTATGCGAGCGGCCGCCTAGTGCTCGTCGGCGACGGCCCCGGCGATGTAGAGGGCGGAGAGGAGGGTGAACACATACGCCTGGAGGAACTCCACCAGCAGCTCGAAGAGGAACATGACGAAGGCGAAGATCCAGGTGACGGCGCCGGCCACCGAGAGCACGCCACCGCTGGTGAGGAGGTACCAGCCACCGGTGATGAACAGCACGAGGATGAGGTGCCCGGCGAACATGTTCCCGAAGAGCCGCAGGGCGAGGGTCACCGGCCGCGTGAAGAGGTCGGTGATGAGCTCCAGGAGAAAGATCACCGGGACCATGCCCCCCGGCAGGCCCGAGGGCACCAGGGACTTCCAGTAGCCCAGGAACCCGTGTTTCCTCATGCCGACGACGTGGAAGGTGACCCACACGATCAGGGTGAGGGCGATCGGGAAGCCGATCCGGCTCATCGTCGGGAACGAGAACGGCACGAGGACGCCGAAGATGTTGTTGAGCAGGATGGTCATGAAAAGGGCGAACAGCAGCGGGACGAACCGCAGGAAGTCGCGAGACCCGATGAGGTCGCGGGCGATGCCGTTGCGGACCAGGCCGTACATGGCCTCGGTCGCCATCTGGCCCTTGTCCGGGACGATGGCCGTCTTGCGCGTCGTCGCGTGGAGGTACCACAGCAGGAGGACCGCACTCACGACCATGAGGATGGCCGGCCGGGTGATGGCGAAAGCCCCGTCACCGATCAGGGGTTGCCAGAACTCGCCGACTCCGGGCGCCTCGTAGTCCATGGGGACAGCGACGGCCGGGACGCTCACGGGTCACTCCTTTGTACGCGCGGGACACAGCATGCTAGGTGGGTCGAGCGCCTGACCCGGGACGGGCGTCTCACCAGCCGAAAGGCTGGTGAGACGAGGTCGTCCTGCGGGGCTGCCGAGCTCATCTGGAACCGTACCGGAACCAGATCAGGTACAGCGACAGCGCGACGCCGCCAACGATTCCCACCGGCAGGAGGAACGCTGTGCCCAGCCAACGGTCCAGCGCCCAGCCGATCCCTCCGTAGAGCAGCGGTCCGGCGAGCAGGTAGCCGACGACCTTCGTGTACATCTCGTTGTCGCGCCGATCCGCGGCCCGCTGCGCCTCGTCGGGCCCGTCCGGCTGGTCGGACGGGGTGGACGGCGTCTCGGGCGGTGACATGACGGCCTCGATTCTCGTTCACGGGCGATCCTCCTGTCCGGGCAGGGCGGCGGCGCCGTTCGGGTCGTAGGCGAAGATCCGCAGCCGCTTGTAGGCGCGCAGCTCGAAGAACAGCCACACCAGAGCGCAGACGGTGATCGTCACGCCGACGGCATACCCCGACAACCACGGCACATCGCGCACCGCGAACATCACGAGCCCGAGCACGAGCACCTTCACGGTGTAGGTGACCATGACGACGAGCATCACGGTCGTGGGCGGCAGCTCGGCGGTCCGCTTCATGACGAGCAGGGTCACGGTGAAGAAGCCCACGACCAGCGCGGCGCCGAGCGCCGCGGACCAGGCCGCCTTGGGACTGGAGACCACGCCGACCACGACGCATACCCCGGCGGCGGCGGCGGTGGGCCACAACGAGCCCCGCAGCAGCTCCGAGAAGGCGTCGCTCTGGGCGCCGGGGCGGGCGTCGGTGCTCATGTCGGACCTGCTCTGTCGTTGTGGCAGAGCCCTTTTCAGGACTTCCGGATGCTTGTGAAAACTATCACAAGCGCTTGGGTCGAGTCCACCTGGGCAGCCAGACGGTGAGCGTGACGGCCACCGCCAGGCACAGGCCGATGACGATCGCCGCCCGCCAGCTCTCGACGAAGGCGAACGACACGGTACCGAGGGCCAGCAGGGCGGCCCACATGTAAAGGAGGAGCACGGCGTTGCGGTGGCCGTGCCCGAGCTCGAGCATCCGGTGGTGCAGGTGCTTGCGGTCGGCGTCCCACGGGTTCTTCCCGGCGAGCGTCCGACGCAGCACGGCGAGGACCATGTCGAGGAACGGCAGGCTCAGCACCGCGAGCGGAACGGCGAGCGGCAAGAGGGCGGCGATGAGGCTGCCACCGTTGGCCGCGCCCGGGTCGACGCTGCCGCTGAGCGAGATCGTTGCCGCGGACAGCAGGAGGCCGAGCAACAGCGCCCCCGAGTCACCCATGAACAGGCGGGCCGGGTGGAAGTTGTGCGGAAGGAATCCGACGCAACAGCCGAGCACCGCGGCACAGATGAACGTCGCGTTCGAGAAGACGTTGGGCGGGTTGTAGCTGCGCGACACGTAGTACGAGTAGATGAAGAAGGCCACCGCGGCGATGGCGACGACGCCGACGGCGAGGCCGTCCAGGCCGTCGATAAAGTTCACGGCGTTGGCCGTCGCGAGGACGACGAGCACCGTGACCGCCACGAGGACGGGGGACGGCAGCACCGTGTTGGTGCCGAAGATCGGGATGGCCAGGAGCTGGACGCCCTTGTAGGCCATGACCCCCGCGGCGAGGATCTGGCCGGCCAGCTTGGTCAGCCAGTCCAGTTCGCGGATGTCGTCGATGGCCCCCACGAGACAGACGATGGCGGCCCCCATGAGGACGCCGGAGATCTGGCCGCTGCTGTAGACCCCTTTGAGGAAGGGCAGCTCCCGGGCGACCAGGCTCGCGGCGGCGAAGCCCAGGAAGATCGCCACACCACCCAGCCTCGGCGTCGGCGTCGAGTGGACGTCACGCTCGCGCACCGGCGTGAAGGCGTTGGTGGCGACGGCCACCGCCCGCACGAGCGGGGTCGCGACGTACGTGATCGCTCCGGCGACGACGAAGATGAGGAAGTACTCGCGCACGGGCTCTTGTCAGGACGTTCAGGTCGTCTCGGCTGGCCGCCTCGCCGGACGTCAGGGACGGGGGTATGCGGGGAAGCGGGTCACCAGGTCGGTCACCGAGGCTCGCACCTCCTGCGAGACGGGATTCTCGGGGTCCGCGTCGCCCTTGGTGATCGCCGTGGCGATGAGCTCGGCGATCGTCGCCATCTCGTCGGTACCCATCCCCTGCGTCGTCGTGCACGGCGTGCCGACGCGGATGCCCGAGGCGATGTTGGGCTTCTGCGGGTCGAACGGGATCGCGTTCTTGTTGAGGACGATCCCGGCCGCGTCCGCTCGCGCCTCCGCCTCGGCACCGGTCACCCCGACGCCCTGGAGGTCGTGGAGAGAGAGGTGGGTGTCCGTGCCGCCGGTGGTCGGCCGGATGCCGTACTCGCCCAGGGAGGTCGCCAACTGCCGGGCGTTCGCGACGACCTGCCGGGTGTACTCCGCATACTCCGGGGTCGCGCACTCCTTGAAGTTGACCGCCTTGGCGGCGATGACGTGCATCATCGGGCCGCCCTGCATCATCGGGAAGACCGCCCGGTCGAGGGCCGTGGCGTGCTCGGCCTTGCAGACCAGGGCGCCGGAGCGGGGACCGCGGAGCACCTTGTGCGTCGTGAATGTGACGACGTCCGCATACGGCACCGGACTGGGGATGGCCTTGCCGGCGACGAGCCCGATGAAGTGGGCCGCGTCCACCCAGAAGATGGCGCCGACCTCGTCGGCGAGGTTCCGGAAGAACTCGAAGTCGATGAGACGGGGAATGGCGCTGCCCCCAGCCACGATCACCTTGGGCCGGTGCTCTCTGGCCAGATCAGCCACCTCGTCGTAGTCGATGTCCTCGGTCTCGCGGTTCACGCCGTAGTGCACAGCGTTGAACCACTTGCCGGAGACCGAAACCTTGGCCCCGTGAGTCAGGTGCCCGCCCATGGGGAGGGCCATGCCGAGGAAGGTGTCGCCCGGCTGCATGAATGCGCCGTAGACCGCCTGGTTCGCGCTCGCGCCGGTGTGCGGCTGGACGTTGGCGTGGTCGGCGTCGAAGAGCGCCTGGCACCGCTCGATGGCGAGGCTCTCGGCCTTGTCGACCTCGGAGCACCCGCCGTAGTAGCGGCGGCCCGGATAGCCCTCGGCGTACTTGTTGGACAAGGTGGAGCCGAGCGACGTGAGCACGGCGGGCGACGACATGTTCTCGCTGGCGATGAGCTGCAGTCCGCCGCGGATCCGTTCCAGCTCGGAGAGAAGAACGCCGGCGATGTCCGGGTCGAAGGACTGGAGGGCGCCGAAGTCGGAGCCGTAGAACGTGTCGTCGGTGTGGTGCGTCAAGGCGGTCTCCGGGTGAGGGGTCGGGCGGTGCGACCTCAACTGTAGGCCCGCCGGGACCGGGCACTCCGACGATCGGACCCGATGCGACACGGTGGGGGCGGGGAAACCTCTCCCGTCATGGGTCCGGCTCTGTGAGACTTCCCGACGTCATGGCCAAGCCGTCCATCCTCGCTGTCGACGACGACCCCGGCGCCTCACGAGCCATCGCTCGTGACCTCACCAGCCGGTACGGCGCCGACTACACCGTCGTGCGGGCCACGTCGGGTTCCGAGGCGCTGGCCCAGCTCGACCGTCTCGAGCTTCAGGACCGCCGCGTGGCGCTGGTCGTCACTGACCAGCGAATGCCGGGGATGACCGGCATCGAGATGCTCAAGGGGGTCCGCCGGCGGTCACCGGACTCCAAGCTGCTGCTGCTGACGGCGTATGCCGACACCGACGTCGCGATCAAGGCCATCAACGACATCGGGCTCGACTACTACCTGGTCAAACCGTGGGATCCGCCGTCGGAGCGGCTGTACCCGGTCATCGACGAGCTGCTCAACGACTGGAGCGCCGACCATCCTCCGGAGACGCAGGAGGTCCGGGTCGTCGGGCATCCGTGGGCGGACCACACCTACGAGGTGAAGACCTTCCTGACCCGCAACTATGTGCCGTACCGCTGGCTCGACGTCGAGCAGGACGAGGAGGCCGGCAAGCTCCTGCAGCTGGCCGGGTTCGGGGACGTCGACCCGG
>DATLQE010000204.1:0-3144 GCA_035535335.1 Lapillicoccus sp.
CCTCGGCCATCGAGATCACAGTCGACGAGGTCACCGCTCACCTGAACGAGCTCGAGGAGGAGTATGCGGCGGCGCACCGCGGCTTCACGCTGCGCAGCGTGGGCGGCGGCTGGCGCATCTACAGCCGCGCCGACTACGCGCCAGTGGTCGAGAAGTTCCTCCTCGACGGGCAGCAGGCCCGGCTCACACAGGCGGCGCTCGAGACGCTGGCTGTCATCGCCTACCGGCAGCCGGTCAGCCGCGGCCGGGTCGGCGCGGTCCGTGGCGTCAACGTGGACGGGGTGATCCGGACGCTCATGACTCGTGGCCTCATCGAAGAGCTCGATGAGGCCGGGGAAGGCGGCTCGATCCTCTACGGGACGACGTCGTACTTCCTCGAGCGGATGGGTCTCGGCTCGCTCGACGAGCTGCCGGCGATCGCGCCGTTCCTGCCCGAGCTCGAGGCCTTGGACGACCTGCCGGAACGAGGCCGCGGATGACCCCGCCCCGCGCGCGCAAGCCCGGCGGCGCGAGCTCCGGCTCTGGGCCACGGGGGAACCGCCGCGCCACGGGGACCGGCCCCGCCAAGGGCAGCGGGCCCCGCTTTGCCGGGTCGACGAAGCCGAGCCAGCCGACCAAGCTGCCGCGGGAGAAGGAACGGCCCACGGTCGACGTGCACGACCCCGACGGCGTCCGTCTCCAGAAGCTTCTGGCCGCCGCCGGCGTCGGATCCCGGCGGACCTGCGAGGCGCTGATCGCCGCGGGTCGGGTCGAGGTCGACGGCCAGGTGGTCAGAGAGCTTGGCGTCCGGATCGACCCGACCCGCCAGGTGGTCCACGTCGACGGGGTCCGGATCCAGCTGGACGAGTCCCGCGTCTACCTCGCCTTCAACAAGCCTCTGGGCGTCGTCTCGACGATGAACGACGACCTGGGACGGGTCAGCCTCGCCGACTACGTCGGAAACCGTTCGGAGCGCCTGTTCCACGTCGGACGCCTCGACTCCGACACCGAGGGTCTGCTCCTGCTGACCAACGACGGCGACCTCGCGCACCGGCTGCAGCACCCCGCGTACGGCGTCGCCAAGACGTATCTCGCGCGGATCCGGGGCCCGGTGCCCCGGGACCTCGGTCGGCGGCTTCGTGACGGCGTGGATCTCGACGACGGGCCGGTCAGCGTCGACTCGTTCAAGGTCGTCGACAGCCAGCCCGGCAAGGCCCTCGTCGAGGTCGTCCTGCACGAGGGCCGCAAGCACGTCGTCCGCCGGATGCTCGACGCCGTGGGCCACCCCGTCGAGACGCTGGTCCGGATCCAGGTCGGGCCGATCCGGCTGGGCGACCTCAAGTCCGGCCGGACCCGCCGTCTCTCGCCGGACGAGGTCGGCCAGCTCTACGCTGCCGCCGGGATGTGACGACGCCGTGAGCGTGCACGCCCGGATCGTCGGCACCGGGCTCATCGGGACGAGCCTGGGCATCGCCCTGACCCGCGCCGGGTTCCGGGTCACCCTCACTGATCCGTCGCCGACCGCCGCCCGACTGGCTCGAGACCTCGCGGCCGGCGAGATCGCCGACGCCGGCGCCGCGGACGCTCCCGACCTCGTCGTCGTGGCGGCGCCGCCGGACGTCGCCGCGCAGGTCGTGGTCGACGAGCTTGCGCGCTGGCCGGAAGCCGTCGTCACCGACGTCGCCTCGGTCAAGGGAGCCGTGGTCGACGCGGTCCGCGAGGGTGGTGGCGACCTCACGCGGTACGTCGGGTCGCACCCCATGGCCGGCCGGGAGCGATCCGGCGCCGGCGCTGCCCGCGGAGACCTGTTCGACGGCCGGGCGTGGGTCGTCGTCCCGACGACGAGGAGCCGCCCCGACGCCGTGGACCTGGTCCGTCAGGCCGCCATCGCGGTCGGTGCCGCGGTGAGCGTCATGGATGCTGCGGAGCACGACGCGGCGGTCGCGGTCGTCTCGCACATGCCGCAGCTGGCCGCCAGCCTCGTCGCCGGCCGGCTCCGCGACGTGTCCGACCCGGCCGTCGCCCTCGCCGGCCAGGGCCTGCGCGACGTGACCCGGATCGCCGCCAGCGACCCTCGGCTGTGGACCCAGATCCTGGCCGGCAACGCCGCCGCCGTCCGCGACGTCCTGACCGCGTTGCGGACCGACCTCGACGAGGTGATCGGGGCGCTCGACCAGCTGACCGTCGGCGACAGCCGCGGCGCGCTCGAGGTGGTCAACCGCACCGTCGGACACGGCAACGTCGGAGTCGCGCGCATCCCCGGCAAGCACGGCGCGGCCCCGACCGCATACGAGACCGTCGTCGTGGTCGTCCCCGACACGCCTGGTGCACTCGGCCGGCTGCTCACCGACATGGGCGAGGCCGGCGTCAACCTCGAGGACCTGCATCTGGAGCACGGGCTGGGGCAGCCGTTCGGACTGGCGGAGGTCGCCGTGGTCCCGGGCGCGGTCGAGCGGCTGCTGGGCGCGCTCGACGACCGGGGCTGGCGCGTCCACGACTGACGGGCGGTCGGTAGGCTGGCAGCCCGTGAGCGGTTCCGGCTTGGTTGTCGCCATCGACGGACCGTCAGGGTCCGGAAAGTCCACGGTGGCGCGCGCGGTCGCGACCGAGCTCCGAGTGGGGTTCCTCGACACAGGGGCCATGTACCGCGCACTCACCTGGTGGTGCCTGCACGAGGGCATCGCCCTCGACGACCGAGCCGCGGTCGCCGCCGCGACGGCCACGCTCCCGCTCGACGTGGGCACCGATCCGGCGGGGCCTTGGGTCCGCGTGTCCGGCCACGACGTCACGGCCGCCATCCGGGAGACGCGGATCTCGTCGGCGGTCTCGGCAGTCGCCACCAACCTCGACGTCCGCGCCGGTATGCGGCTGCGCCAGCGGGCTCTCATCGCGGACTCCGTCGAGCGCACCGGAGGGTGTGTGGCCGAGGGCCGCGACATCACGACCGTGGTTGCGCCCGACGCGGAGGTCCGCGTCCTCCTGACCGCCAGCGAGGACGCCCGGCTGGCTCGCCGGACGCTGGAGATCCACGGCGGTACCGACCCGGAGAGCCTGGCCGCGACCCGCGACCAGATCGTCCGGCGCGACCGCGACGACTCGACGGTGTCCCAGTTCGTCACGGCCGCGGACGGAGTGGTCACGGTGGACACCTCGACCCTCGACCTC
>DATLQE010000205.1:0-5482 GCA_035535335.1 Lapillicoccus sp.
CATCGTTGCCCGGTCCGGGGAGGGACCGAACGACTGGCTGATCCCCATGCAGCCGAGCCCGAGCGCCGAGACCTCGAGCTTCGCGCTGCCAAGCGTCCGCTTCTCCATGTCCTTCGAACTCCTTCTTCACGGTGATGGCCGGCGCTGGGCGGAACCGGTGACGCGCTCAAGGACGTCGCTCCGCTCCGAACCTACGCGCCGGCTCGCAGGGACCGCTACGCGAGAGTCACGCCAACGCGATCTCTGAGCCAACGGAGCGCGGATTCAACGACGACGCTGATCGCCACGCATTTGGAAAAGCTCGACCGGACCCAGTCCCTGCGCCGGGCGTGCATGGCCGCGTGTTGACCCCGGTCAGCGCAGCGATGTCGGTGCTCTGCGCCAAGATCAGTGCATGGCGACCACGTTTCAGGTGACGTTCGACAGTGCCGACCCGGCTGCGCACGCGGCCTTCTGGGCCGAGGCGGTGCACTACGTCCAGGCGCCACCCCCGAGCGGATTCGACTCGTGGGACGCCGCGCTCGATGCCTGGGGCATTGCCGCCGACCACCGCAACGACCGTGCGGCGCTCGTCGACCCCGACGGCGCGGGACCGCGGCTGTTCTTCCAGAAGGTGCCGGAGCCCAAGACGGCGAAGAACCGCGTGCACCTCGACCTGAGGGCGGCCGTCGGCGCGCCGTCGGAGGGACGCTCGGACGCGCTCGAAGCGGAGTGCACACGCCTGGTCGCCCTCGGCGCACGCCGGGTGCGGCGGTTGGACTCCGACGGCATCGACGACGTCTGCATCGTCATGCAGGACCCCGAGGGCAACGAGTTCTGCCTCGACTGAGTGCGGGTCCGAATGGCGAGAAGGTTTCCGTGGACGTGGTGTCCTCTCGACGCGGGTGCGTTCGTGGAGAAGGTAACGGGCAGCCATCCGGGCTGCCGGTGAGCAGAGGAACTTGACATGGCGCTGTACCTGATCGCGTTCAACGACGAGTGGGTGCCCGACCTCACCGCGGAGCAGGTGCGCGAGAGAGGCGTGGCCGGCCGGGCCGTGATCGAGGAGATGACGGTCGCCGGAGCCTTTGTCTTCAGCGATGGCGGTCTGGATGCGTCGACCGTCGTGTGCAGCGTCGACCCGAGCGGCGGCTCGCCCCTGTTCACCGACGGTCCGTTCGCCGAGACCAAGGAGCACCTCGGCGGGTTCGCGGTTGTCGATGTACCCGACGACGACCAGGCACGGTATTGGGCCGGCAGGATCGCGGTCGCCGTCGGCTGGCCGCAGGAGGTGCACCGCTTCCCGCATCGCGTCGGAATCACTGATGCGCATGGGCGATGAGCATGTGGGGGCCGTGTCGGTCGGGGTTGCCGGCCTTCGCGGCCTGGTGACCAGGCGGTAGGCCTCAGGTCGGTCGATCGCTGGTCCGGAGGTCGGTCGCCGGATCAGTGGCTCGCAGGTCCCTGTCCTCGGCCGTATCCGGCCGATGTGTCGCGGGTCACAGTCACGTCTGCGTGATGCGAAGGGTTGCTGCGGATCAACCCAGTAGCACCACCCGGACGCCGTTGAGATGCCTGGCGGTTCCACTCGGTGTGGAGCCCACTGAAGGCCGGCCCCGGCCCGGCACTTTCTCAACGGAGGTTGACATGCAGGAGTCCCTGACCAACGCCCTCGCCGTGGTGGTGGCGTTCATCCCCCAGCTGGTCGGCTTCTTGCTGATTCTGCTGATCGGGTGGCTGGTGGCCAGGACCCTCTCGAAGGTGCTCGCGAAGCTGCTCGAGAAGGCAGGGTTCGACCTCGCCGTGGAGCGGGGCGGCGTGAAGAAGGCGCTGGAGAAGTCGAAGTTCGACGCCAGCGACATCGTCGCGAAGCTCGTCTACTACACGCTCATGCTGTTCGTTCTGCAGCTGGCTTTCGGCGTCTTCGGACCCAATCCGATCAGCCTGCTGATCAGCGGCGTCATCGCCTTCTTGCCCAAGCTGATCGTGGCCATCATCATCATCGTGGTCGCCGCCGCCATCGCGGCCGCGGTGAAGACCCTTGTCGAGGGCACGCTGGGCGGCCTGTCCTACGGCAAGGTGCTGGCCAACATCGCGAGTGGCTTCATCCTGTTCCTCGGCGTCATCGCCGCCCTGAACCAGATCGAGATCGCCACCGCGGTCACCACTCCCATCCTGGTCGCCATTCTGGCCACCATCGCCGGAGTTGTCATCGTCGGCGCCGGCGGCGGGCTCATCAAGCCGATGCAGACCCGGTGGGAGAGCTACCTCACCAAGGCCGAACTGGAGGCCCCGAGGGTCAGGCAGCAGGCGCAGAACGCCCCCAGCGTCAAGGACCAGGCGATGACCGCCCTGGGCAAGGCGCAGAACGCCTACGACCAGACCGCCGACCAGGTGCCCGTCGCCGGCGCGAGCGGCAGCCACGGGGCAAGCCGTCTCTGACGGGTCCACATACGCCGGTCACCGCGGTCACGCTTCCATCCGGCACGGGACAACACCCCGCATCACCGATTCACCGCACACCACAACAACGCAGGAGAAGGCGAAACACACATGATCAGGACTGAAGAGATCGAGACCATGCTTCAGAACGGCGACGGCACTGTCGTCGGCGAAGACGGCGACAAGCTTGGCAAAGTCAGCCAGGTATTCCTCGACGACCAGACCGGCCGGCCCGAGTGGGCCACGGTCGCTGCTGGCGGCTTGTTCGGTGGACGCGAGTCCTTCGTCCCCCTTGCGGAGGCCAGCCTCAACGGTAGCCAGATCACCATCCCGTGGTCCAAAGCCAAGGTCAAGGATGCGCCGGAGGTCAACGTGGGATCCGACGGACACATCTCCGAGGATCAGGAAGCCACCCTGTACCAGTACTACGGGATGACCTACTCGACCGCCGCGTCGGACACCAGGCGGCCCGCTCAAGCGGGTCAGGTCGGTCACGACACCTCCGGCGCGAACACCGACGAGGCGATGACCCGTTCTGAGGAGCAGCTGCGCGTCGGCACCGAGAAGGTTGCCAGTGGTACGGCGCGACTGCGCAAGTTCGTCGTGACGGAGAACGTGACCACGACCGTGCCGGTGAGCCGTGAGGAAGTTCGCCTCGTGACCGAGCCGATCACCGACGAGAACCGCAATGCTGCGATGGCTGGCGGAGACATCACCTCCGAGGAGCACGAGGTGACCCTGCACGAGGAGCGCCCCGTGGTGCAGAAGGAAGTCGTTCCGGTGGAACGAGTCCGGCTGGACACCGAGACGGTCACCGAGGAGCAGCAGGTCAGCGAGCAGGTCCGCAAGGAGCAGGTCGAGTCGGACCTGTCCGACGTCCAGGCGGCCGGCGGACGCAAGAGTGGGAAGGACTCGACCAAGCGCTGAAAGGCTCGTAGGGGCCCAGTCACAGCGGGTGGCTGGGCCCTAGACGACCAGCCGAATCCACCGGCCTCGATCACCGCGAGCGCCGACTCCCACCACCGCTTCTTACAGGGGCGGAAGCGGTGGGCCGGGGACCGCCCAGCGCACCGAATCGGTCGTCGGTGCGCTGGGTGGACGGACTGAGCACCCACCTGGCGTCGAGGTTTCGAGAGGACAAGCGCGACGCCCAGAGTTAGATTGAGGAGGCGGGCAGCCCTTCACCCCGGTAGATGAGCGGTCCGGCGAGCAGTTGATCGCCGCCCTCGCCGACCAGGAGCGTACGCCCACGGGGGTGTCCTGGAAGTGAGGGTTTCTGTCGTGACCGTTCCCGAACCGACAGCGTCGTCGACGCCGGTCGTGTCCTGGGCCGCCACAGACGACCTCGTCGACCTCACTGGTCCGTTACGGCGCTACGTCGCCTCCCTGGTCCGCGACCAGCACGATGTCGACGACGTCGTGCAAGAGACGCTAATCCGGATGTGGGAGGTCACCCAGCGACTGGAAGTCGAAACGCTGAGCGCGTACGCGTTCACCGTGGCTCGCAACATCGTGCTCACCCGGGCGCGTTCAGAGTCGACCGCCCGTCGGCACATGCCCAAGCTGCTCGACCTGAACGAGCCAGTCCGCCCGGACGAGTCGGCCGTTACGGCCGAGGCCCGGCACGCCCTCGCCTCCGCGCTGGCCTCCCTGGCCCCTGAACGGCGGGCCGCCCTGGTGGCCCGAGACATGCACCGGCGCCCACTGGCCGAACTCGCCGAGCAACAGAACGTGACACCCAACGTCCTGGCCTCGCAGCTGCACCGCACCAGGGCGCTGCTACGCCTCGACTACCTGCTGGCCCTGCGTCGCGTCACGCTGCCGACCACCAGCTGTCGGCCGGTCCTCCTGGCCATCTCCGCAGGCAACCGCCGACAACAGACCGTGCTGAAGGCCGGCGATCACCTCGCGACCTGCCGGACCTGTGCCGAACTGGCGCCACCCTTGATCTCCCGCGACCGGGCGTTGGCCGGGCTCGTACCCTGGCTTCCCTTGGGCGCCCTGCACGGCAAGATCGAGGGCTTGATCCGCCGGCATCCCCGCAGCAGCATCTCGACCGCCGCGGCGGCCACGGTACTGGCGGCGGCCGGGGTCACCGCCGCCGTGACCTCGGCCCCGGCACCGGCACCACCGCCGGCCGCAGTGGCCGCTCCCACGACCACCGAGACCACCGCCGCCCCAACCCCTGCACCCAGCGCCCTCAACGCCGTCCCCAACGTCACCGTCGACGCCCAACCCCTCGTCGCTGAGCCCGGCCGACTCGCCGCAGTTGCGGGTCGCGGCGCGAACGCGGCATCGGCCCGCGTCCAGGCCGTTCCGGCCGACGAAGGCTTCTGGGTTGGCAAGGACGACGCGCGGATCTGGGTGCAGTTCGTCGGTTCTGCCGAGTCGCCCGTGCAGGTGAAGGTCGGCCAGCTGCTGACGTTCACGGCACGGGTCACCGCGAACACCTCGTCCTTCCTGTCCCGGGTCGGGCTCGACGTCGACGGAGGTCGAGCGGAGCTCGAGCGAGACGGCTATCACCTTCAGGTGGACCCTCGTGCCGTCCGTGTGGTCGGCTGACCCGAGCACGCTGACCTGACGAGAGCGAGTGGGGGTGAACGCTCTTGCAGCCGGTGAGTCGCTTCCGCCGGCATTACCGCCGCCTCTGCCGGGGCACACGCTGCTGACGCAACGATGGCACGACATGGTCTTTGTGCACTGGGCGGTCCAGGCGTCCGCCGTGAGCCATCTGTTCCCACGGGCCACCCGTCCGGACACCCTCGACGGTCGCACCTACGTCGGGGTGGTCGCCTTTGCGGCGCCCTCCACTCGGCTGGCTGGAGCCATCCAGATCGGCCAGATGAAGGAGGTCAACGTGCGGCTCTACTCTGTGGACGGTCGCGGGCGGCAGGGCGTGGTGTTCCTGTCCATGGACGTCACCCGGCCGGACATGGTGGTCGCGGCGCGTGCCCTCCTGCGCCTTCCGTACATGTGGTCCCGCATCGATTCTCCACGTCCCTATCCGACCGCGGCTGGGTTCCGCGTGCGGCGCCGGGTTCCCCCGCGGCTTGGCGCATCC
>DATLQE010000206.1:0-3680 GCA_035535335.1 Lapillicoccus sp.
GACCGGCTACTACGGCATGAACGTGCCCTATCCGGGGTTCGGCCGGCCCTCCGGCGTGGTGACCTCGACCCTGCTGCTGGTGATCCTTTCCAGCGGCCTGTACCTGCTCTTCAAACGCCTGGACTGGCTCTGACCCGCCCCCGAGGATTGCCGCCAGGACGATGGAAATGGAAGTGGGTCGCGGCCGACCAGCAACTTCGCGATCGAGCACAGCGTCTAAGCGGGTTGCGCCGACGGCTTCGAGCAGCGATCGCCGTCCAACCGCTGAGACCCTCAAGGAGGTGGGCCGCGGAGGAGGTCGCCAACTCCTAGGTTTCAGTCGTCTCGAAGCGGCCCGGCGCCGGTCCGTCGCGGATCACGCCGCGTACCTGGTCCACCGACACCCCGTCCGACGGAAACTCCACCATCCACCACGTCGCACCTGCCGACGCGTAGGGCGCCGGATCGGTGCCTACCGGCAGCGCCGCGACGAGGTCGAAGGGCTCCGTTACGTCCCTCCCGATCTCCTCGCGAACCGAGGCGAGCTCAGCGACGATCTCGGCGAGCTGGTCCGGGTGCTCGAGGTCGACCGGGAAGAACCCCTGGAACCGGACGGCACGCCGAAGCGGCTTTCGCTTTCCGGGGTACCCGCCCACCCACACCGGGACCCCAGGCCGCTGAACCGGCCGGGGCAGGAACCGCATGCCGTCGACCGTGTAGTGCTCACCACGGTGGTACACGGGCTCGCCCGACCAGGCGGCCGTCAGGATCTCCAAGGCCTCGTCGAGCATCCCTGCGCGCCGGCGGTCATCGAGTTCCTCCCCTGTGATCGAAAGCTCGTTCCCGGACCGGTCGCTGCCGAGGCCGACGCCGAGGGTCAAGCGGCCGCCGCTCAGCCGATCCAGGGTCGCGGTCTCCCTGGCGACCTTGACCGGTCGGCGCCTGGCGAGCGGGGTGACCATCGGACCGAGTCGGATCGTCTGTGTGGCGGTGGCGATCGCCGCGAGCGTGATCCAGGCATCGGCGACCTCGAGAACCGGCTCCCGCCAGCGGACGTGATCCCAGAGGAAGATTCCGTCCCATCCGGCTTCCTCTGCCTCGGCGGACAGCCGGGCGACGAGCGCGGGGTCCGCCAGCGCATCGAAGATCGGCACGAAGAGTCCTGAGCGCATAGGCGCGATGCTACCCACCCACGGGGTGCGCTCCCGCCTCGTGAGGCATCCGAGCGGGCTCGGCCGGGCTCTGCTGGCCGAAGGATCGCGCAGATGCGGTCGATTCGGTCACCGACGGCGGGCCTCGACAATCCAGGCCCGCGAATCGAACCACACGCCACGTTCGCTTGCGTGCGCGGCGAGGGCCTCACGGAGACGCTCGAGCGCCTGCTCAGCGGCGGCGGCGGCCAGGCGCATCAGCAACTCCCTGGTGCTCGAGAAACCGCCGACCCACTCGAGGGCCGCCGCGACGTCCGGACCGTAGTAGACGGGCTGGTGGACGTCGGTGAACGTGGCCTGGCCGAATCCCGCCGCGCCGAGGATCGTCTCCACAGTGTCTTGATCGGCAAGCGAGAACGGCTCCCGCGCTTCCGGGGCTGGGACCGGCGACCCCTCACGGCCGAGCGCCCGTTCGATCGCCACGGACCATTCGTTGTGCTCGTGCTCCTGCCAGACCAGCATCACGAGGCGCCCGGCGGGCTGAAGCGCCACCGCGATGTTGGCGAACGCCGCGACGGGGTCATCGAAGAACATCGTCCCGAACCGACTGATGGCGAGGTCGAAACCGTCCTCCGGAAAGCGGTGCACCTGCGCGTCGCCCTGCTCGAAGGCGACGTTGTGGACTCTCTCCGCCCGGGCGAGTTCGCGGGCCCGCTCGATCATCGAGGCGGAGAGGTCGACTCCGAGCGCGCTCCCTTCCCCGGCCGACCGCGCAGCGTCCCGCGTCGTCCGGCCGGTTCCACAGCCGATGTCCAGGACCCGGTCGTCTGCCCGTATGTCGTATGTGCGGCGAAGGACCTCGTCGTGCAGCCGGAGTTCGGCGTCGTAGTCGACGCGGGCGACTCGGTGTTCCAGAGGCCGATCCCGCACGGGGCCCGGTCCTGGATGGCTCGTCGCGCGCGGTTGCTGGCGGTCGGTCGCGTCCACAGAACAAGATCCTATGACAGCCGGGTCAGGAGAGGACGACCGCGACGCCAGCGGATGACGTTCGCCTTATGCTTTACGCTCCCGAAGTGGCTACAATAGCGCTTGATAAGTGGCTACATTGAGAGGAGCCCCGATGGAGGTCGGTGTAAGGGAGCTCAGGGACAACCTAAGCCGCTACCTCGACCGGGTGCGCGATGGCGATGAGGTCGTCATAACGGACCGAGGGCGAGCGATCGCCCGCGTCGTGCCGATTGGCGCCGAGCGCGTCCTCGACCGACTCATCGCCGAGGGCGTCGTGACACCTGCCCGGCGGCCCAAGCGGCGAGCGGGTAAGCCCATCAAAACCAAAGGCACCGTCTCCGACCTCGTCGCTGACCAGCGACGGTGATCGCGTACATCGATACTTCAGCGGTCGTGCCGCTGCTGATTGCTGAGCCCGGCTCCGCTCGCGCCGCGACGCTGTGGGACGGCGCTGATCGGGTCGTGAGCGTCCGGCTCATCTATCCGGAGACGCGCGCTGCTCTCGCCCAGGCCGAGCGACTTGGCCGCCTCACAGCTCGGCAGTTGCGTGACGTAGTCACCGAGTTCGACTCCTTGTTCGAGGAGATCGACCTCATCGAAGTCGATGACGCCCTCGCTCGCCGCGCCGGCGAACTGGCTGAGGTCCGTCAACTGCGCGGGTATGACGCTGTCCACCTTGCGGCTGCCGACCGAGTCCATGATCCGAACGTCGTCGTGATCGCCGGGGATCGTGCCCTTCTCGACGCAGCAACAGCCGAGGGAATGACGGTAGCCAAGCTTCCGTGACCGGGATCTCGAGACGTGCCTGCCACGACCCGATGACTTTCGGGTCGGTGTATGCCTGCCGCCCGCCGCTCAACTGGGAAGCTGCGCGTTGAGCCGTGCGGCCTGTCGCGTGAGGTGATCGCGTTCGGGGAGATTGGGCGCCGATCGGGCGGCTTCGGCGTAGAGCCGTGCCGCGGTCACTGGGTCACCGTCACGCTCGTGCAGGTACGCCGCGGCGGCGGCGTGGCGGGGCAGGGAGGGGTCGAGCTCCGCCAGGGCGGCCAGTCCGGCCCGCGGGCCGTCGGCCTCGCCGACCGCGACGGCCCGGTTGAGGCGGGCCACCGGGCTGTCGGTGAGCCGCACCAGTTCGTCGTACCACTCGACGATCTGCACCCAGTCGGTCTCCTCGGCCGTCCGGGCGTCGGCGTGCAGCGCGGCGATGGCGGCCTGGGCCTGGAACTCGCCCAGGCGGTCTCGGGTGAGGGCTGCCTGGAGCACGTCGACGCCCTCGGCGATCAGGCGGGTGTCCCACAGGCTGCGGTCCTGCTCGGCAAGGGGCACGAGCCTGCCGTCGGGGCCGGTCCGTGCCGGGCGCCGTGCGTGGTGCAGCAGCATGAGCGCAAGCAGGCCCGCCACCTCCTCGTGGTTGATCTTGGCCGCCAGTTGGCGAGTGAGCCGGATCGCCTCGGCGGCGAGGTCGACGTCGCCGGAGTAGCCCTCGTTGAAGACCAGGTAGAGCACGCGCAGCACCGTGGCGACGTCACCGGGCTGGTCGAA
>DATLQE010000207.1:0-3229 GCA_035535335.1 Lapillicoccus sp.
GTCCGCCGCCCGCACCAACGCCAACCAGAAACTGGGCACCACCGAGCCGGCCTATCTCGACACCGGAGCCTGACCACAACCAACACCGCCGGGGTCCAGCACGCCTGGACGGGCCAACTCCGGACAGACCCCATCCGCGACCGACACACGGTTGTCAACGATTGGTTGGCTGGGCTGGGAAGGGTGCCCGCCACGGTATCCCTCCACGAGTCACCGCCGCGGCGCGCGGCGTCCTCATGCCGCATGTCCGAAATGTCCCCACAGCCGCCTCACCCGGCGAATGGGCCACAGCGTGGCGTTTCCGCGACCGAGATAACGGGCCGCTGCCGAACACGAGAGCGTCGGCCGCCTGCGTGACCCCGCCCCCAAGGCGGCGTACCCGAAGTGGACGCTCAGATCCATAAATGTGCCGATCGTTGCCCCTTTCAAATTCGCTTCTCGTTCCCCGCGTGGGCGGCGGGTAGGGAGCGATGGCAGCTGAGTACTCGACGCACCGAACGTCTGCGATTGCGGGTACTTTTGCCGGGATGTCCGACTCGACGATCAGGGCGCTCACGCCGGAAACGTTCAACGACTTCGCCGCTCTGGTCGAGCGGAACGGGGGTATGTTCGCCGGCTGCTGGTGCACGTGGTTCCATCCCGACTGCGCCGAGAAGGAACAGAGGTCCACGAGACGGGCGCTCAAGCAACGTCTGGTGGCCGACGGGATAGCGCACGCGGCGTTGGTCTACGACGGCGACCGGGCGGTCGCCTGGGCGCAGTACGGAACACCCGAGGAGCTGCCCAACATCCATCACCGCAAGGAGTACCTCGCTTCTGCCCAGCGACTGCCGGACTACCGGGTCACCTGCATCCTGGTCGAGCGCGGCCTTCGCGGTCAGGGGCTGGCGGCGATGGCCCTACGCGGAGCCGTCGAGCTGATCGCGCTGGATGGCGGCGGCCTGGTCGAGGGCTACCCACATGACACCGGCGGGGTCCGGAGGAAGAACTCGTCATTCCTCTACAACGCCACCCGCACCATGTACGAACGCGAGGGCTTTACCTATGACAGGCCCAAGGGCCAAGGCAACTGCGTGATGGTCCGCCAGGTGGCGCCGAGCCCAGGCGCCTCACCGGTCGAGCGCGCCACGCGGAAACGACGGGTCCCCCGGAACGTGTAGGTAGACACGTTCGTGCGACCTGAGAGCGGCCACTCGCGACTGACCTACAAGCCGACGCCATAGGTTCCCGCAAGCCTGACGATCACAAGGCGCTTCTACCGCTTGTGCGCGCTCAAAGCCGCGCTTTCACCGCTACGGGCCGGTCGCTCCTGCCGGTACAGGTTGGTTGGACCTGGCGTCAGCCGCGGCGGCTGGTGATGGCTTCATGGTCGGCGGCGCCGCTTGGCCTCGGCTTATTCCGGGACAGCTTGCGCCACACCCAGCTGTTCGGAAGGTGTTCGTCGAACAGCACATAAGCGCCGGTCGAGTCGACCACCATCGTGCCCTCCAACTCTCGGCGCTGTGAGCCCCGCCCAGCAAACAAGAGCTCATCGTCTGCCGCAAGTACTGTCTCGCCGTCGGGGGTGAGGACGGCTCGACCGTTGCGGAGTAGCAGCAATGGCACCACCCGCAGTTGCCGGTTCCGGTCCTCCGGGCTGCGTAACAGGTCGCCCAAGACCACCCGGCGTTGGGCGAGCCAGCCGCTGAGTGCCGGTGCTTGCTCCCGGTCCAGCTTGATCTTCCACAGAGCGGGAAGCTCGCTCCCGCACTTGGTTCGCAGCCGCTCGATGAGATCGGCCGCCCATTCGTCGCCGTTCGCCGGCATCTCTCTGATGAAGCGCCACAGCAGGGGTGTGCTGATCTGGGCGTACACCTCGTGCGCGACCACCTCGGTGGGCACGAGGAGGGCATCTACGTGCATGGCCTCGAACAGGGCGGCACTAGTCGGCCGGTTCTGTCGCGCGGCCAGATACAGGCCAGGGTTGATGCGGCGAGCGGTGGCCAGCATGGACAGGTTGGTCGTGTCGTTGTCGGTGCCGGCAACCAGGCCAACGGCGCCTGCGACGCCGGCCTGGTTGAGAACTGCCTCTTCGGAGGCGTCCCCGACGATCACGTCCGGCTCGGGTTTTCCCTGCTCGGCCGGTTCGATGACGGTCACCTCCAGGCCAGCCTCCCGCAGGTCCGACGTCACCTCTCGGCCGAAACGGCCGTATCCGCAGACCACCCACCGGCCGTCGGTAGGCGGCCGGCCACGTTTGGGCAGTTCCGCGCCCGGTCCGGCCTCCAGCCAGGTCAGAAGCTGGTAGGACGCCGGCGCGTTCAGCGCCAGGCGCAGATGCTCACCGAATCGATCGAACGGGTTGACCACGGTTGGTGTCCCGAAAGCCCGCATCCGTTCGGCGATCGGGGCCGAGATCGTCCGCGAGATAACGGGAAGGTCCGGACGTAGCAGCGAGGCCGCCATGGTGACGGCGAGGTTGGTCTCGTCGTTGTTGGTCAGCGCCAGTACGCCCCGGCAGTACGGACTTTCGAGACCGGCTGCTCCCAAGTGCTGAGGATTGGCGGCGTCGGCCACCAGGCCCGGGATGTCGGCGTGGTACGACCCCAGCTCGAGGGCGTCGACGCGATCGGATGACTCGTCGATCACCACGAGCTGAGTACCCAGTCCATCGAAGGACCTCGCGAGCAGTTCGCCGGCCCGTCCATAGCCCACCAACAGCAGGAACGGCTCCCGAAGCCTCGCCACCTTGCCCGTGAACCGCCGCAGCGCCAGCGCCTGCCGGAACGACTGGTCCTGCAGCAGCGTCAGCAGGGAGCCGATCGCGTATGCCCAGCCCACCACCGACAGGTAGATCGCGAAGGTCACCCAGAGTCGCTGCCCGGCGGTGAACGGGTACGGCAGCTCACCGAACCCGATCGTGGTCGCCGTGTAGCTCATGAAGTAGAAGGACTCGAAGAGACTGATTCGGGCCGGCTTTCCGGCCGCGTCAACGCCCGGGATCAACGTCAGACCGATGACGCTGACCGAGAAGATGACGATCAGGGTGATCAGCGGAGCGCGCATGCGCCTCATGACCAGGAAGATCGTGGAGGAGGACTGGCTCGACGACTGGATGGGGGCTCGTGACGGAACCTGGTTCCCGGACTTGCGCCTGCTGAACAGAGTCCAGAACACGAGCAGCGGGTTACTCATCGTCGCCTCGGGATCACCCGCGGTGGAAGCTGACCGTCTCGGTCACCAACAACAC
>DATLQE010000208.1:0-3867 GCA_035535335.1 Lapillicoccus sp.
ACAGCACGAACAGCACGAACAAGGAAGTGACGTCATGACCGGAGGCCCGAACCGCAGCCTCGAGGACCTCCTCCGCGAGCGTCTGCACGAGATGGACGCGGTAGACCCGCCGGACGGTGACCTCGAGTTCCGCGCGCTGCGGGCCGGCCGGGAGCGGCTGAAGCGCCGCCAGGTGTGGACCCGTGGGCTGATCGGCGCGGCGGCCGCCGTGGTCATCGGCGCTCTAGCGATCCCGTCACTGGGTCGGCTCGACGTCAGTGGGAGCGGGGGGACGAGCGGCGCGAGCGTGGCCTCGGCTCCGGAGGCGGCAACGGGTGGATCCGCCCAGGACCTCAAGGCGCCGGGCGCCCCGCCCGCGGGCAACGACAGCGCCGGCCAGGGCAGCTCGGGCGGTGCCGCGTCGGTCCAGGCGACCGTGGACTCCCTCACGCAGACGCTGCGCCAGGAGCCGTACGCGAAGGTGTTCACAGCCCTGACGTACGAGTCGTCCGGCGCCGGCCAGGTGGTGGTCCACCTCACCCGAGAAGACCCCGGGGCCATGGCCCTGGTCCGTTCCGCGTTCCCGAACGGTCCGCCGGTGGTGTTCGCCCAGTCGGCTTACACCCTCGCGCAGTGCCAGCAGCTGGAGACCGACGTCCAGGGCAACATCCTGTACTTGCGTGACCGCGGCATCCCCCTCCTCTCGACCGCCTGCAACGCCGACGGCCGAGTCGTCGTGGAGATCAGTGGTACCGACACGGAGAAGGCCATCGTCGAGGACAAGTACGGCGACATGGTGGTCGTGACGCTCGGCTAGCGGCGTCGTGACGCCCTGACAGACTGGCCCGCGTGCACCAGGTCCAGCCGCTGACCGCCCCCGTCACGCCGGTCGATGCGCTGCGCCGGATCGCCTTCCTCCTCGAGCGCACGCGCGCCGGCACCTACCGGGTGGAGGCGTTCCGTAACGCGGTCAAGACCATCCGGTCGATCCCCGACGAGGAGCTCGAGCAGCGGGCCGACTCCAAGTCCCTCAAGGACCTGCCCGGCGTCGGAGACTCGACCGCCGCGGTGATCACGCAGGCCATCACAGGCGAGCTGCCCGCATACCTGGAGTCCTTGCAGGAGAAGGGGTATGAGCCGCTGGCCCGCGGTGGCGCGGAGCTGTATGCGTCGCTTACGGGCGACCTGCACATGCACTCCGACTGGAGCGACGGTGGGTCTCCGATCGAAGAGATGGTGCTGACCGCAGCCGAGCTCGGCCAGGACTGGTCCGCCCTCACCGACCACTCGCCGCGGCTGACGGTGGCCAACGGGCTGTCGGGGGAGCGGCTGAAGCGGCAGCTGCGCATCGTCGACGGGATCAACGACTCACTCGGTGACCGGTTCCGGCTGCTCAAGGGCATCGAGGTCGACATCCTCGACGAGGGCGAGCTCGACCAGACCGACGAGATGCTCGACCAGCTCGACATCGTCACCGCCTCGGTGCACTCGAAGCTGCGGATGAACTCCGCGCCAATGACCCGGCGGATGGTCGCCGCGGTGCTCAACCCACGCGTCAACGTCCTCGGGCACTGCACCGGCCAGATGGTGATGGGCAGCCGCGGCAAGCGTCCGCCGTCAGACTTCGACGCTCAGGCGGTGTTCGAGGCGTGCCTCGAGGGCAACACCGCGGTCGAGATCAACTCTCGGCCTGAGCGAAAGGACCCGCCGGACGAGCTCATCGACCTGGCCGCCGATCTCGGCTGCACGTTCACCATCGACTCCGACGCGCACGCGCCGGGCCAGCTCGACTTCAAGGCGCTGGGCTGCGAGCGGGCCGAGCGACTGGGCATCCCGCCGGAGCGGATCGTCACGACATGGCCGGTGGAGAAGGTCCTCGAGTGGGCCGCCCCTCGCTGAATCGATCAGCAGTGGCTTGCTCTGCAGCGCGTTACATGAAACACTGGAACTATGGCGGTCAACGAGCGGGTATCCCAACATCGGCGCCGGATGCGCGAGCGTGGGTACCGTCCCATCCAAGTTTGGGTTCCCGACGTTCGTAGTGCCCGCTTTACGGCCGAAGCCCTACGTCAGTCGAGCCTCCTGGCCGCTGCGGATCGGACGGGCGACGATCAAGACTTCGTCGAAGCGATCGCCATCGGCCTGGACGAAGGGGCGTGAACCGCGGCGATATCTGGACGGCCGCGCACGGCGTTTATGCCTCCAAGCCACGTCCGGTGCTGATCGTGCAGGACGACCGATTCGGGGCAACCGACTCAGTAACCGTGATCCCGATGACGACGCTTGAGGTCGACGCGCCGTTGGTCCGAGTGCCGATCGCGGCGGACGAGTTGTCGGGCATCTCGCAAGACAGCTACGTCATGGTCGACAAGCTGACCACCGTGAGAAGAGCAAAGCTCGGACAACGGACCGGTCGGGTCACCGCGAATCAGATGGTGACTGTCGAACGTGCGCTGCTCGTCTTCCTGGGGCTTGCCGGTTGACCGCCCGGCCCTTGGTCAGGCCCAGACGTCGACGGTCAGGGACGGAGCAGGACCTTGATGGCCTGCCTGGAGTCCATCGCCTCGTAGCCGGCGGCCGCCTCCCCCAGCGGCAGCTCCAGGTCGAACACCTTGCCCGGGTCGATCCGACGGTCCCAGATGCGGTCCATCAGGTCGGGCAGGAACCGGCGCACCGGTGCCGGGCCGCCGTGCAGGTGCACGTGTGAGAAGAACAGCTCCTCCCCAGGCAGCTGCACGTCGTGGGAGACGCCGACATAGCCGACGTGTCCGCCCGGGCGGGTGGAGCGGATGGCCTGCATCATCGACTCCTGGGTGCCGACCGCCTCCACGACCGAGTGGGCGCCCAGCCCGTCCGTCAGCTCCTTGATCCGGGCGACCCCCTCGTCGCCGCGCTCGGTGACGATGTCGGTGGCGCCGTACTCGCGGGCGAGCTGCTGCCGTGGTTCGTGGCGGCTCATGGCGATGATTCGTTCGGCGCCGAGCTGTTGGGCGGCCAACACGGCGTGGAGGCCCACGGCACCGTCGCCGACCACCGCCACCGTCTTGCCGGGGCCCACCTCGGCGGCGACCGCGCCGAACCAGCCGGTGCCGAGGACGTCGGACGCTGCGAGGAGGCTCGGCACCAGGTCCTCGGAAGGGAGATCCGGCGTGGCGACCAGGGTGCCCTCCGCCCAGGGCACCCGCATGAGCTCGGCCTGAGCTCCCTCGGCCCCGATCCCCTGCCGGTGCACGC
Organism: Lapillicoccus sp.; assembly: GCA_035535335.1. Classification (GTDB taxonomy): domain Bacteria; phylum Actinomycetota; class Actinomycetes; order Actinomycetales; family Dermatophilaceae; genus Lapillicoccus. Next base: position 3,214 of record DATLQE010000208.1, read on the forward strand.
AGGAGGACTGGTAGCCGGCCCGGCAGATCTCGCACGTGTTGTCCGAGGCGAAGAACGACCCCACCACGAACTGCCCGGGCTTCACACTGCTGACGTCGGCCCCGACCTCTTCGACGATGCCGGCGTACTCGTGCCCCATGGGCGTCGGTCGAGAGACGTCGTCCGCGCCCCGGTAGGGCCACAGGTCCGACCCGCAGATGCAGGTCGCCGTGAGGCGGATCACCGCGTCCGTGGGCTTGAGGATGGTCGGTTCGGGACGGTCTTCGACGCGAACGTCACCCGGGGCGTACATGACCACACCACGCATACGGACAGCACTCCTCGACTTCGGCTGTGATCGGTGGACTACCCCGTAACGGGGCCACGGCAACCAGCCAACCCGCTCCGCTTCGGGTGAGGAAGGCTCTGTGGAGAGGTGTACTGACAGGGCATCCCAGCCGCGCTGCGCGTCGTCGGACCGCCGCTGCGATTTGAGCCACCCGGACGGCATCACCTATGCTTTCGACGTCCTCCACGGATCCGGGTCCCCATCGTCTAGCGGCCTAGGACTCCGCCCTTTCACGGCGGCAGCACGGGTTCGAATCCCGTTGGGGATACGCAGCACATCGAGGCCCCGTAGCGCAGTTGGTTAGCGCGCCGCCCTGTCACGGCGGA
>DATLQE010000209.1:0-6276 GCA_035535335.1 Lapillicoccus sp.
CGGGTCAGCTCGATCGTGCGGTCGGCGGCGATGCGTCGCGCGGTCACGATGGAGGTCTGCAGCTCGTCCATGGCGGACTTGACCTGCTCCGGGTCGAATCCGCGGAGCACGCTGCGGAACTGAGGATCTTCGGACATCACACAACTCGATTCGGCCTGGTCGATCGACAGGTGAGGAAATTCGACACCGATCGTCTCCTGGTTGGGTCGTCAGCGGCCAGTCGCATGAACCTATTGTCCGTCGTCGCCCGGTCAGCGGCGAGCGCCGCTGTCGACGAAGGGCTGCTCACGACCGTTCGCGGATCGGTTGCCGGGGGTCTCGACCGGCGGCGTCGCCGCTGAACCCTTGCCGTCACCGCGCGGTGAGGTGGGTGGCCGGGCGGCCGACATCGCGCGGGCCAGCCGTTCCCGCACGTCGGCGAGCTGCGCGCGAACGCGGGCCCGGTGCTCCATGGCCTCCTCCCGGATCCGTCGCGCCTCCTCGACGATCACCGCGGCCTCGGCCCTCGCCTCGGCCAGCCGCTGTTGGGCCTCGGCCTCCGCACGGTTCTTGATGCTCTGAAGCTCCTCGCTCCGTGCGTCGCTCTGGGCGGCGAGTGACGCGAGCCGCTGCTCCTGGGCGGCCGTCACGCGCGCGAACTCGGCCTCCGCCTGAGCCTGCCGCTCGGCGAGCTCCGCGGCCAGGCGCTCGTACGCCTCGACGTCCGCCCGCTGCTGGGTCTCCCGCAGGACGCGGGCGTCGTCGAGGATCCGCTCCGCCTCCGCCCGGGCCCTCTCCTTGATGCCCTGGGCTTCCTTCTGGGCGCGGTTCAGGACGTCGCTCGCGTAGTGGTCGGTCTCGGCCCGCGTCGTCACGGCGGCGGCCTCGGACTCGTCGTGGAGCGCCTGCGCCTCTTCGTGCGCCCGCCGCGTGATCTCCGACGCCTCCGCGGCCGCCGCCGCGAGCATGTCTCCGATCCTCGACCCGAGGCTCTCGAACGTCGGGCCTCCGGCGGCCGGACGCTTCTCCAGCTCCGCGATCCGGTGCTGGGCCTCGCTCAGTGAGGTGCCGAGCTCGTCGCGCACCCGCTCGGCAGACTGGAGCCGGGATGCCTGCTCCTCCGCCTCGCGGACGGCGTCGCTGAGCGAGGTGTAGAGCTCGTCGAGGACCTCTTCGACCTGCTCGGGGTCGTACCCGCGCCGGACCGTGCGGAACTCAGGGAAGTACTCCTCGTCCTAGTCGCTCGGTACGTCGTTCGGTGCGTCAGTCATGGCGATTGCCCCCAATGGTCTCATCCCCGCACGCATACCTCAGCCCGAGGAGCGGGACGACCCGCGCACCCGTCCCGACGACCGCGGCGCGGACGGCTCCTTGACGTCGCCCGCGAGCTCGGCGTCCAGCGTGGTCAGCAGGTCCAGCACGCCGCCGAGATGCGCGTGGATCTCGTCGCGAGTGCGCTCCGCCTCGGCGAACTCCGCCTGGACCCGCTGACCCTCGACCACCGCCTCGCGACGCGCCGTCTCGACGATGTGAGCCGCCCGCCGCTCCGCGTCGGCGACCTTGGCCTGGAGGGCGGCGCCGGACTTCTTCGTGACGGCCGCTTCCTGCGTGGCCTGCTCGACGATCGTGTCGGCCGTCTGGGTGGCGGCAGCCTTCATCCGAGCAGCCTCCGCCTCGGCCGCTCGGCGGATCTCGTGCGCATAACGCTCTCCGTCCGCCCGCAGTTGCCCGGCCTCTTCCTCGGCCAGGCTGAGGATCGTGCTGACTCGGGGGCCGACGGCGACGGGGCCTTCACTGTGCGCCTGCTCGTTGCGCTCCGCGGCGGCTAGCCGTTCGACCGCTTCGTCGAGCTCGGCGTTGAGGGCCGACTCGCGCTCCTGGGCCTTGGTCAGCTCCATGGTGCGCTCCGCGGCGGTTCGGCGCGCAGTGGTTAGTGACTGGGACAGCTCGGTCACCACGGCCGACACCTCGTTGGGGTCGTAGCCGCGCAGTACCGTGCGGAACTCGGGCAGTTCGGTCACGTCGACCCTCGATTCGGCGGGGCTAAGGAGAGGCGGCTGCAGGGGTTCGTTCCCGATCGTCGCCTGGTTTGGGCTCCCTGTGTGCCAAAAGGCCCCAAAATGGTCGCCGCGCGGTAGTCCGAGAGCTAGGCGCCCCCGGCGCCGATGACGGCGAGCTCGTCGGTTCGGTCCAGTCCCGCGCGACGACCGGTTCGCCCCAGCCCAAGCTCTCGCTCCCACGACAGCGCGTCACGCATGGTCTCGGCCAGATTCCGGACGGGCACGCCCGCCCGCTCGGCGGAGGTCGTGTCCCGGTCACTGAACCCGGCCCAGTCCGGGTCGGCGATCCACAACGGCAGCGAGCCGACCGTGCCGCGTCCCATGTACTCCTCGACACCAGCCGCGACAAGGGCCTCGTCCGACACCGGCACCACCTGGCCGGTGAACCCGGCGACCTCCTGGGCTGCCTCGAGGACGTCGGCCAGCACCCGGCGCGGGCCGTAGGCGTCGACCGGGCCGCTCACCCCCTTCAGGCCGGCGTCCACGAGCCACCGGGCGAGGTCGTTGACGTCGAGGAACTGGGCGGGGCGCTCGCTGCGCTCCGGAACGAGGACCGGGCCGCCGTCCTGTCCGGCCAGGGCGAATCGCCCCGGCCAGTAGCCGAACCGGTCGCTGGGGTCTCCGTAGCCGACGATCAGACCGCTGCGGGCGAGGAGCACGTCGTCACCGCGCGCGGCCCGGCACGCCTCCTCGCAGGCGACCTTCCCTTCACCGTACGTCTCCAGACCGGCCTCGTCGCCCGCGAGCGCCGGAAGCAGCGGGGTGTCGAGTCCGGCCCCGGGACGGGAGTGGTCGGCGTACACCGAGCCGGACGAGACGAAGACCCAGCGTTCGGTCCGGTCCGCCAGTGCCGCCAGGGCGGACCGGACCTGACCCGGCTGCCGGCTGAGGTCGACGACCAGGTCCCAGCGGGTGTCGACCAGCGGCTGGTATGCGTCGGGCTCGGTCCGGTCCCCGGTGACCAGCGCCGCTCCGTCCGGCACCAACCCGCTCTGCCCTCGCGCGAGGCAGGTCACTGCATAGCCCTGACCGACCGCATACCGTGCGATCTCGCCGCCGAGCCAAGCCGTACCACCGAGGATGAGAACCCGCATACCGGCGACCTTGCCAGCCGACCACGCGAGCCGGCACCAGGGTTCGCTGAGAGCCGAGCGACCCGGCATACCCTTAGGAAATGGAGCGGCGGATCTTCGGGATCGAGAACGAGTACGGCGTCACGTGCACGTTCGACGGCCAGCGCCGCCTCACCCCGGACGAGGTCGCGCGCTACCTCTTCCGCAAGGTCGTCTCCTGGGGTCGGTCGAGCAACGTGTTCCTCGGCAACGGCTCGCGGCTGTACCTCGACGTGGGGTCGCACCCGGAGTATGCGACGCCGGAGTGCGACGACGTGCGGGAGGCGGTGATCCACGACAAGGCGGGGGAGCGGATCATCGAGGGCCTCGTCGAGGACGCCCAGCAGCGGCTGGCCGAGGAGGGCATCCCCGGCGAGATCTACGTCTTCAAGAACAACACCGACTCCGCGGGCAACTCCTACGGCTGCCACGAGAACTACTGCGTCGGGCGGGCCGGGGAGTTCCAGAAGATCTCGGACGTCCTCATCCCGTTTCTCGTGAGCCGCCAGATCACGTGCGGCGCCGGGAAGGTCGTTACCAGCAGCGCGGGCGCCAAGTTCTGTGTGAGCCAGCGGGCCGACCACATCTGGGAGGGCGTCTCGTCGGCCACGACCCGCAGCCGGCCGATCATCAACACCCGCGACGAGCCGCACGCCGACGCCGAGAAGTACCGCCGGCTGCACGTCATCGTCGGCGACTCGAACATGTCCGAGACGACGACACTGCTCAAGCTCGGCTCGGCCGACCTCGTGCTGCGGATGATCGAGGCCGGCGTGGTCATGCGCGACATGGCGCTGGAGAACCCGATCCGCGCGATCCGCGAGATCAGCCACGACATCACCGGCCGCAAGACCGTGCGGCTGGCCAACGGCCGCGAGCTGTCCGCACTGCAGATCCAGCGCGAATACTTCGAGCGGGCCCTCACCTTCGTCGAGCGCGAAGGGATGACGGCGCCGATCCAGAAGCACGTCCTCGACCTGTGGGGGCGGACGCTCGAGGCGGTCGAGACCGGCGACCTCGACAAGGTCGACACCGAGATCGACTGGATCATGAAGTACCGCCTCATTACCCGCTACGTGGAGAAGAACCGTCTGTCCCTCTCCGACCCGCGAGTGCTGCAGCTTGACCTGGCCTACCACGACGTCAACCGGCGGCGTGGCCTGTTCTACCTGCTCCAGAAGCGGGGCCTCGCTGCCCGCGTCTGCAGCGACATCGAGACCTTCCACGCCAAGGTGCGCCCGCCGCAGACCACCCGCGCGAAGCTGCGCGGCGACTTCATCCGGGCGGCGCAGGAGCACCGGCGCGACTTCACGGTCGACTGGGTCCACCTCAAGCTGAACGACCAGGCCCAGCGCACGGTCCTCTGCAAGGACCCGTTCGCCTCCGAGGACTCCCGTGTGATGAGGCTGATCGACAGCATGTGAGCACGCTGTGTCCCACCTGTGGTCGTCGGCGTGGAGGCACAGGCGGCGTGGTTACAGTGACGGGTCCCCGGCTCCCCTTCCGAAGGTCCTTCTCGCGTGCGCTTCTCCCGCGCGGCCATCGCCGCTGCTCTGACCTCCCTCGTGCTCGTCCCGGCCCTCGCGGCGTGCTCCTCCGACGGGACGGCGTCGGGATCGGCGACGACCGCGGCCTCGACGGACGCCCCGACCAACCCGGCGCACACGCCGGCGAACACGCCAGAGAACCTCAAGGTCCTCGACGGCATCACCGTGACCGGTGACGACCCCGCCGTGACCCCGAAGGTGGCCATCGCCACCCCGCCGGTGAACGTCACCGCGACGACCGTGAAGACCCTCAAGGAGGGCACCGGCGACGAGAGCACCGAGGGCAACAAGGTCACCGTCCGCCAGGCCCTGTTCCTGGGCAAAGACGGCAAACAGCTGCAGAGCGACTTCGAGTCCAAGGACACGCCGTCCTTCATCCTCCAGGGCACGGACACCATCCCCGGGCTCATCACCGCCCTGACCGGCGTCAAGGTCGGCCAGCGGGTCCTCTTCGCCATCCCGCCTGCCGAGGCGTTCGGCCCCAACGGGCGCGCCGAGGCGGGCATCGGCCCCACCGACGACCTGGTCGTCGTCGCGGACATCCTCGCCGTTGGCAAGGTGCTCAAGCAGGCCGAGGGCGCTGCCGTCGCTCCGGTCGCCGGACAGCCGACCGTGACGTTCGACGCCACCAACGGCCCGACGATCTCCGTGCCCAAGACCGCGGCGCCGACCGCGCTGGTCAGCCAGAACCTCATCGACGGCAACGGTCCCGAGGTCAAGAGCGGCCAGACCATCACCGTCCACTACACCGGCGCCGTGTGGACCGACGGGTCGGTCTTCGACTCGTCGTGGACGCGCAAGTCGCCGGCCACCTTCGGCATCGGCACCGGCAACGTCATCCCGGGCTGGGACAAGGGCCTGGTCGGCAAGAAGGTCGGCTCCCGCGTCCTGCTCGTCGTGCCGCCCGCCGACGGCTACGGCGACCAGGCGCAGGCCAAGATCCCCGCCAACTCGACTCTGGTGTTCGTCGTCGACATCCTCGACGCCACCTGACGTCCTCGCCATGGCCGCCGAGGCTCCGACCATCCTCGCCACCTCCGGGGGCCGCATACCCGGCCGGCGTACGCCCTGGGAGGTCGGCCCGCTGACGGAGTATGCGGTCGAGCTCGCCCGGGTCTCCGGTCGAGCTCCGCGGGTCTGCTTCGTCGCCACGGCCACCGGCGACAGCCCGTTCGCGATCAACACCTTCTACGACGCCGCGCGCTACGCCGGCTGGGAGGCCAGCCACCTGGCGCTGTTTCCGATGCCCAACCTGCCCGACATGCGCGGCCACCTCCTCGCGCAGGATGTCGTGTGGGTGTGGGGCGGCAGCGTGGCCGGCCTGCTGGCCATGTGGCGCCTGCACAGCCTGGACACCGTGATGCAGGAGGTCTGGCAGGCCGGCGTCGTCCTCACCGGGGTGTCGGCCGGATCCATCTGCTGGCACGTCGGCGGCCCGACCGACTCGTTCGGCCCCGAGCTGCGGCCGGTCACCAACGGACTGGCGCTGCTCCCGTTCGGGAACGGCGTCCACTACGACTCGGAGGACCAGCGCCGTCCCCTCCTGCACCGACTGGTGGCCGACGGCACGCTGCCGAC
>DATLQE010000210.1:0-2939 GCA_035535335.1 Lapillicoccus sp.
GACGACCTCCAGTGGACCCGCCGGCGCTGGAACCCCTCACGGACCTACGCCGAATCCAAGCTGCTGGACGTGACGCTGGCCTTCGCCCTCGCCAGGCGCTGGCCCGAGGTCCCCTCCAACGCGGTCGACCCCGGCTGGGTGTCCACCCGCATGGGCGGCCCCTACGCCTCCGACGACCTCGACCTGGGCGCCCAGACCCAGGTCTGGCTGGCCACCGGCGACGACCCCGGAGCCACTCGGACCGGCCGCTATCTCTACCACCGCCGCCCGTACGCTGCCCATCCCGCGGCCTCCGACCCCGCCGTCCAGGACCGCCTGCTGGCCATCTGCGCCGACCTCACCGGGAGACCGATGCCATGACCTGGTCCGCCAAGCTCGCTCCGTGGCCGTCAGTGGCCGTCGCCGGCAGGGCGGTGGATTTCTACAAGTCCGCCTTCGGCGCCGTCGAGCCGGAGCGCCTCGAGGCGACGTCGGGGTTCTTCAGGTCGCGCGGCTGGGGATCGGCGAGGCGGACTTCTGGGTCCAGTTCGACCCAGGCGGCAACCCGCACGCCCTCGGCGGCAGCCCGCCCGTCCGCATGATCCTGACCGTGGACGACCCCGACGCCCGTAGGGTTCAGAAATCCTGACGTCACGCTGCGGCCTCGTAGTACTCATGAACGAGACGCCGAGACAATCCCGCGTCGGACCGCCGTCGCGGCGGCTGTGGCCACGCACGCCGCGGATTCTTCGCCGCTCGCGCGTGGCGCCCGAACCACGTGGAGATGCTCGGCCTCGACCCCGGTCGAGGTCCAGCAGGTCACACGAAGACAGCAGGCCATCCAACCCCTGCGTAACCCCGGCCTGAAGTGCGCGGCTGCTCAGCAACCGCGCACCCTTGTCGGTCGGCCTTATCGTTTGGGCGCGGACGCCGCGACTGCGGACGCGTAGTCCGGAAGTATGCCGAGCTGCGCGAACAAGGTGGTAAAAGCGATGTGGCAGTCGAACACCTCGACCTTGCCGTTGCGCAGGTACCAGAAGTCGGCAGTCGGGAACTCGACCTTGGCCCCCGTCGGCTGGATCACGCGGGCGGGCGTCTCGAACGCCCCGAGGAAGGTGCCCCTGATCGACACCTCGATCGCGACGACGTCCCCGAGCACGTTGACCCGGTGCAGCTCCCGGTGAACGTCGGGAAACAGCTTGCCCATCCAGACGACCACATCTCCCAGTTGCTCACCCCGGTAGCTCTCCTGGCCAGACGCACCGCCGATGCCGTTGAGCACACCGTCCTCAGCGAACAGATCCATGAACCCCTGGGCGTCCAGGGCATCACCTTCCGCCAGGTGGTACGCGCGGCGCACGAGCGCTTCGGTGTCGGTTGTCACTGTCATCTCTCATCCGGGCATCGATCAGGGCGAATCAAGGTTCACCGCTGGGACGGTGAGAGGCCGTCACCGGATTCCGGTGATTGCGAGTCCTGTGCGCGTCATGCTGGCCTGGCCGCACCGACATGAAGGCGATCCGGCGGCCCTGACCCAGACGGCCGGCTCACGCGCGCAGCAGCGAGGTCTTTCCGCTGCCGGCGGGCGCCGAGATGATCGTCATCTTCATCTCGGCGGCGTGGTCCAGCGCGGCGACCAGGTGTGGCGGTCGATCAGTCCGGGCCGGGCCGGGCTTGGCGGCACTCGGTCAGGTAACCACGCAGATCACCGGAATCCGGTGGCGACTTCTCACCTGCCCGGTGGCGACCCTCGACGACGGAGGTGGCGTCATGGGTGAGCGTGTGGCCCTCGTACGCCGCGGCACATATCGCATCTGAAGGGAGCGACCATGCCATCCAGTCCCGTCACGAGCCGCCGTTCGTTCCTCGCCGGCAGCGCCACGCTCGCGGCCATCCCGGCGGTCGCCACGCTGACCGGCGGCGCCCTCACCGACCCGGCGTCCGCCGAAACCCTGCCCGACTACGCCCCCATCCCCCCGTCGGCGCTGGGCCCTGCCGTCAACGAGCGGGGCTACTTCGTCGGGCGGGTGGAGAAGAACCTGTACTGGGTCACCGACGGCACCTACCAGGCGGCGTTCCTGACCACCCGCGAGGGCGTCGTGCTGTTCGACGCCCCCCCGAGCATCGGGCACAACCTGCAGCGTGCGATCGACCAGATCGCTGCTGCCAACGGTGTGTCCAACGAGGTGACCTACCTGGTCTACTCGCACCACCACGCCGACCACATCGGCGCCTCGTCTCTGTTCGGCCGCGACGTGGTGCGGGTCGGCTCTGCGGAGAACAAGCGGCTGCTGGCGCGCGACAACGACCCGACCCGGCCGGTACCCGACGTCGCCTTCGATAAGCGCTACACGCTTCACGTCGGTGGGGAGCGCATCCGCCTGGCCTGGCAGGGCACCAACCACACCTCGGACAACATCTACATCCACCTGCCCAACCAGGACACGCTCATGCTCGTCGACATCGTGCTGCCCGGCTGGGTGCCGTTCTCCAACTTCAACCTGAGCGAGGACGTCCCGGCATCCATCGCTGCCCCCGCCAAGGCCCTGTCCTACCCGTGGAAGCATTACATCGGCGGCCACATGGGTCGGCTCGGCACCCGCGACGACGTCGTCGCCTACCAGCGATACGTCGCGGACATCGCCGACAATGTGCGGACCGCCTTGGCGACGGTCGACCCGACTCCGTACTTCGCGCGGTACGGCAACAACGCCTGGGCCGCAGTCAAGACCTACCTCGAGGCGGTTGCCGACTACGCCGCCGCGCCGGTCATCACGAAGTACACCGGCGTCCTCGCCGCCGCCGACGTCTTCACTGCAAGCAACGCGTTCATCATTCTCGAGTCGATCCGCCTGGACCTCGGCTACGGCTCGCAGATCCACCCCTGATGCGATGAAGGAGCGGGGACGTGTCGGACCGCGTACCGGACCTCGACCTCGGTGGCCACTTCGCGCTTGGTC
>DATLQE010000211.1:0-2210 GCA_035535335.1 Lapillicoccus sp.
CTGCGGATGACCCCGCCGCCCACGTAGAGAACCGGACGTTTGGCCGCGGTAATCAGCCGCGCCGCCTCACGGATCTGCTTGCCGTGCGGGCGGATCACGGGTCGGTACCCCGGGAGATCGACCTGCGGCGGCCACGAGAACAACGTGGTGGCCTGCAGCGCGTCCTTGCTGATGTCCACGAGCACCGGTCCGGGTCGCCCGGTCGCAGCGACGTGGAACGCCTCGGCCAGCGCGCGCGGGATCTCCGCGGCGTCGGTGACGAGGTAGTTGTGCTTGGTGATGGGCATGGTGATGCCCCGGATGTCGGCCTCCTGGAAGGCGTCGGTCCCGATGGCCTTGCTCGACACCTGTCCGGTGATGGCGACGATGGGCATGGAGTCCATGTACGCGTCGGCGAGCGGGGTGACGAGGTTCGTGGCTCCCGGCCCCGAGGTCGCCATGCACACGCCGACCCGTCCGGTCGCCGCCGCATACCCCTCCGCCGCATGCCCGGCGCCCTGCTCGTGGCGCACGAGGACGTGGCGGACCGAGGTCGAGTCCATGAGCGGGTCGTATGCGGGAAGGATCGCCCCGCCGGGGATGCCGAACACCGTCTCGACGCCGAGGTGCTCGAGGGACTTGACGAGTGCCTGCGCGCCGGTGACCTGCTGGGGGGTGGGCGTCGGCGACGGGGACGCCGGGCGCGGATGGCTGGACGCCGAGGCCGGCCGCGTCGTCGGCGTGCTCGCGACGGGCACCGGGGTCGCAGGCCGCGAGCGGGCGTGCTGGGCCATGTCTGCGGGGGTGGGTCGCACCGGTGTCGCGCCGTTGCTCACTGGTCCACTGCTTTCAGTCGGGTTGGTTGACGAGCTGGTCCGTCATCGCGCGTCGCTCACAAAAAAACCCTCCGGTCCGCAGAGGACAGAAGGGCAGCGCGCTGAGGGTTCGGCTGGGTGCCTGCTCAGACGCGCTGGTGGAGTACGAGGACTCGGGCCACGTCCCCACGGTGCTCTCCGCGAGTGTTCGGTGTCAACCGGCGGGCACCCCTGTCTCAGGATCCGGCGGCCATGCCCACCTTGTGGACACGTCAGGTGACGTTCATCCGCGCCTTCAACGTGTCGCGCTTGTCCTCGAACCGAGCCGCCTGCTTGTCGAGGCCGTCCATGAGGGTGGCCAGCTCGGACCGGGCCTGCTCGCCCTCCGTGGAGAGCCCCTCCAGCTCGAAAGCCTTCCAGTACCGCAGGACCGGCATGACGACCTCGTCGCGGTGCGAACGCAGGTCGTAGATGCCGGCGACAGCCATCTCGACCGCCTTGCGCTGGAAGCCCGGGATGTCGGAGCCGGGCATCTTGAAGCCGGCGACGACGTCGGTGATCGCGCGCATGGCTTGGTCCGGGGCCAGCTCGAGGGCCGCCTGCATGAGGTTGCGGTAGAAGACCATGTGGAGGTTCTCGTCCGCCGCGATCCGCGCGAGCAGCTGGTCGGCCATCGGGTCGTCGGTGTACTTGCCGGTGTTCCGGTGGCTCACCCTCGTCGCCAGCTCCTGGAAGGAGACGTACGCCAGCGAGTGGAGCATCGAGTCGCCGTGATCCGCCGCATACCCCTGGGACATGTGCGTCATCCGAAACCGCTCCAGCTCGACCGGATCGACGGACCGCTTGACGACGAGGTAGTCGCGCATGGCGATCCCGTGCCGGCCCTCCTCGGCGGTCCAGCGGTGCACCCACGCGCCCCAGGCGTCGTCACGGCCGAAGATCGTCGCGATCTCGTGGTGGTAGCTCGGGAGGTTGTCCTCGGTGAGGAGGTTGACGACGAGGGCGCTGCGGGCCACGTCGTTCATCGGCGAGTCGTCAGGGCTCCACGGGTCGCCGTCCATGATCCCGTCGAAATTGCGGCCCTCGCTCCACGGGATGTACTCGTGCGGGAACCACTCCTTGGCGACGCCGAGATGCCGGTTGAGCTCTTTCTCGACGACCTGGTTCAGCTCGCGCAACAGGTCGGTCTCGGTCCAGGTCGTCGTCATGGGCCGAGGCTACGCCTGCGTAGCCTTCCGCCATGGATCTGCCGATCGGCCTGACGACCAGACGGCTGCGCCTCGAGGACGCCGAGCCGGTCTTCCAGCTCCTGGCCACCTCGGAGGAGCACGACGTCGGTGCGGCGGCCATCGACCTCGAGGACGTCGTCGGCCACTGGCAGCGGCCGAGCTTCGACCTCGCCGCGCAGGCGATCGG
>DATLQE010000212.1:0-2251 GCA_035535335.1 Lapillicoccus sp.
TCTACTGGATGCTCAACATCTCGTTGCAGGCCAGCGGAGGCACTCTGCCGTCGAGTTTCTTTCCCCCGCACCCGAGCCTGGCCGGGTACACCATAGCCATCGAGGATCAGGGCCAGAATCTCGTCACTAGCTTGCTGATCGCCGTCGGCACGGTGGTGCTGACCCTGGTGATCGCCACACCGTGTGCGTACGCCTTGGCCCAGTTCAGGTTCCGCTGGATCAGTTGGGCTCTACTCGTCATCTTGATCTCGCAGATGATCCCGGGGATCGTGATAGCGAACGCCCTCTACACCCTGTATGAGAACATCGGCCTGCTCAACTCCATCCCTGGGCTAATCATCGCCAACGCGGCGAACGCGGTCCCGTTCGGGATCTTGATCATGCGGTCGTTCATGCTGGGAGTGCCGACCTCGATCGTCGAGGCTGCCCGGGTCGACGGGGCCGGCCTGGTCCGCTCGTTCTTGTCCATCGTGGTGCCGATTAGCCGGAACTCGCTGATCACCGTCGGGCTGTTCGCATTCTTGTTCGCGTGGAGCGACTTTATCTTCGCGCTGACCCTCACCACGGAGGGGAACATCACGCCTGTCACGCTGGGCGTCTACACCTACCTTGGCGCGCACATTTCGAACTGGAGCGCGGTGATGGCTACCGCCATGCTCGCCTCCATTCCGGCCATCATCCTGCTCGTCGTCGCCCAGAAGTACATTGCTGCCGGCGCCACCGGCGGTGCCGTGAAATAGCGGGTACTCACACCGACCTCCCGACCCTAAGGAACCAGCAACATGCTCGCACGCCCGTCCGACCAGATCCGCGTCCTCGTCTGGGGGGAGAATCGGCATGAGCAGATCGAGCCTCACGTGGCTGCTATCTACCCCGACGGCATGCACAACACCATCGCCGCTGGCATCTCGGAGAACCTCGACGACTGGGTCCGGGTGACCACCACCACGCTCGACGAGCCAGAGCATGGGCTGACCGAGGAAGTGCTCGACGACCTGGACGTCCTGGTTTGGTGGGGCCACGCCGCGCACGGCGAGGTGGCGGACGACGTCGTGGAGCGCGTACACCGGCATGTGCTGTCCGGCCTCGGCCTCGTCGTCCTGCACTCCGGCCACTGGTCCAAGATCTTCGGCAAGCTGATGGGGACCACGTGCACGTTGCGGTGGCGGAGCGAGCAGGACCGCGAGCTGGTGTGGACGGTGAACCCGACCCATCCGATCACCGACGGAATCCCGAACCCGATCATCATCGACGCGCAGGAGATGTACGGCGAAACATTCGACATCCCCGCCCCCGACGAGTTGATCTTCATCTCATCGTTCAGCGGTGGGGAGGTCTTCCGAAGCGGCTGCACGTTTCGCCGGGGCCACGGCAAGATCTTCTTCTTCTCACCAGGCGACCAGGACTACCCCGTCTACTACCACCCCGACGTCCGCCGGGTGATCGCCAACGGCGTCGCCTGGGTGAAGAGCGACCGGTCGGGCCGCGAGCTGCCGACCCTGTTGCGCTACGACACCGACGACTTTTTCAACGGCCACGGCTACACGGGGCCGATCGAGGCGCCCGATGACGAGCAGACTGATGCCCTCGCCAAGTGAGCGGATCAAGATCATCCAGGTCGGCGCCGGCGCCATGGGCCGGCTCTGGCTCGACGTCGTCGCCGGCTCAGCGCACGTCGAGCTGGTCGGTCTAGTCGACCTCGACCTGGCGGCGGCGCAGCGGTCGGCTGCCGGTGCGGGGTTGCCCGACGTGGCCATTTCACGCACGCTGCCGGAGCTGCTCGACCGGGTGACGGCAGACGCCGTCCTCAACGTCACCGTGCCCGAGGCCCATGCAGAGGTCAGCATCACCGCGCTGCTCCACGGGCTCGCGGTGCTGTGCGAGAAACCCCTTGCCGACACCCTGCCCGGTGCACTGTCCATGATCGCCGCCGCCGAGGTCAGCGGCCGGCTGCTGATGGTCTCCCAGTCCCGCCGCTATTGGCGCAACCTCACCGCCCTGCGCGCGCAGCTGGCCCGGCTGGGGCCGCCGGGGTTCGTCCAGTGCAGCTTCTTCAAGGCGCCGCACTTCGGCGGTTTCCGCGAGGAGATGGCCTACCCCTTGCTTGGCGACATGGCCATCCACCAGTTCGATCTGGCCCGCGAGCTGATCGGCGCCGAGCCGGTCTCGGTCTCCTGCGAGTCCTTCAACCCAAGCTGGAGCTGGTACGCCGGCGACGCGGCCGCCCACGTGGACATCGACTTCGCGGACG
>DATLQE010000213.1:0-6155 GCA_035535335.1 Lapillicoccus sp.
GGTGATCCATCGCTCGAGCTCCTCCGGACCGGGCCCGAAATCCAGGTCCCGGCTCGGGATGACCAGGGGAGGGCGGCTGACGAGGCGGAGCCGTCCGTCGACCACCTCGGTGAGCTTCCGTCGGGAGCCGAGACTGTCGCGGCTGCGGGCCTTGTCGATGGTTCGGGTGAACGCCTTGCGGCTCGGCTTGTCGAGCACGTCGAACAGTCGCGGCACGTCCTCCTCCGCCGAGACGTGCGCGTACCAGACCTCGAGGTTGCCCCGCTGCGCGTGGTGGCGCATCGCCTTGCGGTAGGCGCCTACCACGTCCACGACGATGGACCGGGCGCGCGAGGCCGGGTAGGCGTTGGCTCGGGCGGCGAGCTCGACGCTGGCGGCCAGTCGCTTGACGTCCCACTCGAACGGGCCGGGCCAGGTCTCGTCGAAGTCGTTGAGGTCGAAGACCAGCTGCCGCTCCGGCGACCCGTAGAGCCCGAAGTTGCCGAGGTGGGCGTCACCGCAGAGCTGGGTCACCAGTGACGTCCGCGGCCCGGACGCCAGGTCGTAGGCCATGACGATCGCGGACCCGCGATAGAACGCGAACGGCGAGGCGAGCATCCGCCCGTGCCGGATCGACAGCAGGTCCTGGATCCGGTCCTCCTCCTGGCCGAGGACCAGGTCGACGGCGTCGCGGTCGGTCGGGACGAGCTCCGCGTGCGCCTCGCGGGGAACCGTCCACCGCTCGGCCCGGCCGCGTGCCACCCGTTCCTCGACGGAACGCCAACCCACCCCAGTGCCGGTCACGACTAGCACGTATCACGCCCGCGCGGACCGCGTCCATCACCTCCGCGAGGGAAAGCGGCGACCGCGTCCCTCCCAGGGTGACCGGCGTCGCTCCGCCGGCAGCGTCGGGCATGCTGACCACCGTGCCGAGGACGCGACAGCAGACGGCGGTGCTGCTGAGCTTCGTCCTCGTCTCGTTTGCGGCGAACTCGCTGGTGACCCGGTACGTCGTGGGGAACCGGCTCCTCGACGCATACCTGCTCACCGTCGTCCGGTTCGTCGCCGGCGCGGTGGCCCTCCTGGTCCTGACCCTCGGCCGCGGCGACCGTCCCAGCCTCACCCGCGCCAACCTCTGGCCGGCGTTCTGGCTCGGCGTCTACGCCGTGTGCATCTCGTTCGGATACGAGCACATCGGGGCTGCGGCCGGGACGTTCGTCTTCTACGCCACGGTCCTCGCCGGGCTGGTGGCCTACGACGTGGTGAGCCGCACCCCGGTGCCGAGGGTTCGGGTAGTGGGTGCGCTGGTCTCCCTGACCGGCGTCGGTGTGCTCACCGCGCCGGCAGCCGGCGACGTCACGCCGCTCGGCGTGCTCCTCCTCGCCGTGACCGGCGCAGCGTGGGCGCTCTATACGGCGGCCGGGCGCACGGTGACCGATCCGCAAACCGCCACGACGGGCAACTTCACCGTGCTGGCCGTCGCCCTGATGGTGCCGGTCGGTGTGACGGTCTCGGGTGGCCCGACAGTGACGACGACCGGGCTGGTTCTCGCGGCGCTCATGGGCTCAGTGACCACGGCACTCTCCTACGTGGCCTGGTATGCCTGCCAGCGCCGAATGTCGGCGACGACGGCCGGCACGGTCCAGACCATCATCCCGATCCTCACCGCCGCCGCCGCGACGGTCCTTCTCGGTGAGCGCCTCACCGTGGTCCTCGTCCTCGCCGCGCTGCTGGTCTTCGCGGGGCTCTGGATCGGGCGCCCCCGCTAGCACCTCGGAGAGTGGCTGCCCGATCCGCGCTCCGGGTCGGTTCAGCGCAGCCGGCCACACGCATACGATGGCGGGCATCCGCCACTCGGCGGGGTCGTCTACGGCAGGGCAAAGGAGCTGGGCATGGTGCACGTGAACCTCGCCAAGGTGCTGGACCGGTCGTACGAGGACAAGAGCCTCGCGGAGATCCTCGCGGCACCGCCGTCGGCGCTCGCCGGTCTGACCAGCGAGCACGACGCGGTCCTCAAGGAGACCTTCGGGATCGACACGGTGGCCGAGCTGGGTTCCAACAAGTACTTCGCGCTCGCCGGCGTGCTCCTGGCCCTGGCCAGCAAGGAAGGCTGACCAGCCCCGCACCGCACGACAGCCGAGAGGGCCGCTCCCGACGGGAGCGGCCCTCGACGGGGTGCTGGGAGTGCGGTGTCAGGCGGCCTGGCGAATCGCCGAGACGTCGAACTCCAGGGTGACCTTTTCCGAGACGAGCACGCCTCCAGCCTCGAGAGCGGCGTTCCACTTCAGGCCCCACTCGCCGCGGTTGATCGCCACGCTGCCCTCGAAGCCGACGCGCTCATTGCCGAACGGGTCGGTCGCGGCGCCGGTCTCCTCGAAGACCACCGTGATGGGCTTGGTGATCTCGTTGATGGTCAGGTCGCCGGTGATCGTCCAGTCGGTGCCATCCCGCTTTACGTCGGTGGAGACGAAGGTGATCTGGGGATAGGCCGCGACGTCGAAGAAGTCGGCACTGCGCAGGTGTCCGTCTCGCTGGTCGTTGCCGGTGGTGAGGCTGGCGGACTGGATCGTCACGCGCACGCTGGAGTCGGCCGGATTGTCGGCGTCGACGTAGGCGATGCCCTCGAACTCGTGGAACGCGCCGCGGACCTTGGTGACCATCGCGTGGCGGGCAGAGAAGCCGATGCGCGTGTGGGCCGGGTCGAGGACGTAGTCGCCGGAGATGCCCGCGGGCGACGGGGTGGAGGCGAGCGTCTCGGGGATGCGCGTGGGGATTTCGGTGGAGGTCATGGTCATGAACCCTTCGGAGTTGGTGGTGGGTTGGTTGAACGTTAAACCAATTGGCTGGGGGCTTCATTCCGGCGCCCGTCTTCCGTCTCACCAGGCGAGCAGAATGCGGCTATGCCACGCTCCCGACTGCTCGCTCAGGCCGACCTGGACGTCCTCGTCGGGCGGGTGCTGTCGCTGCTCGCACGCGACGCGACCGAGCGGGTGGCCATCGGTGTGGCCGGCGCGCCCGGCGCCGGCAAGACCACGCTCGCCGAGGACGTCGTCGCGGCGCTGGGTGTCGCCTTGGACGAGCCGAACGGTGAGGAGGGTTCGCGCGCGGCCCACCTCCCGATGGACGGATACCACCTCGCCGACGTGCAGCTCGACGCTCTCGGGCTGCGGGACCGGAAGGGGGCGCCCGAGACTTTCGACGGCCACGGGTACCTCGCGACGTTGGCGCGGCTCCGGTCGGGCGACCAGGCGACGGTCTACGTCCCCGGCTTCGAACGGGTTCTCGAACAGCCCGTCGCGGCGGCCATCGCGATCCCCGCGTCCGTCCGGGTCCTCGTCAGCGAGGGCAACTACCTCCTGCTGGACGACGATCCCTGGCCGCGGGTCCGCGCCCTCTTCGACGAGGTCTGGTTCGTCGATCTCCCCGATCGTGAGCGCGTCCGCCGTCTGGTGGCGCGGCATACCGAGTTCGGCAAGGAGCCGGCGGCCGCCGAAGCCTGGGCGTTGGGCCCTGACCAGGCCAACGCGGACCGCATCCTCGCCTCTCGGGACGGCGCCGACCTCGTCGTCGTCGCGCCCGGCTGAGACTCCTGAGGCGCGTGGGGCGTTGACGCGTTACCGTCAGGCGACCACACTCGAAGGGCACCATTTCTTCCTCAGCTCCGGTAAAGGGCAGCGTCATGGCCGATGGAGACGGCGGCGGCAGTTCGGCGGCCGGTATTGCCGTGATCGTGGCGGTCCTCATCGGCTTCGTCGCGGGCGGACGGTCGACGACCGAGACGACGACCACGACGAACTCCGGCTCCACCACGAGCTCCAGCTCCAGCACCGGCTCCGGTTCGACCACGACGGTCCGCTCCAGCAGCACGGTCGTCACCTCGAGTACGACGGAGGCGCCCACGCCCCTGGCGAGCTGCCCGGGGAGCGTCGTCCGGCAGACCACCGAGAACGGCATCACCCTGCGGCTCTACTACGACTCCCAGGCGGGAGGCGTCAACTGCGTGACAGCGGTGCATGACGGAGCGGTGACGCCGCCCGGTTACCTCCAGACCGAGCTCCGCTTCGCGACCTCCGTCGGCACCGCTTGGCCCGTCTACGCCACGCAGGTGGGGGCCGCTGGGGCCGCACAAGTCACTGGCACCTATCTCATCCGGACGAACGACCGTTGCGTGACGGCGGTAGCGACGTACTACTCGTCCGGCTCCGGCGGCCCGAGCACCAGCGCGAGCCTGACGAGGGTCGCCTGCGGCTGACCGGTCGGGCGGTCTTGCGGTCCGGTTCAGGCGGCATACTCGGGTCATGGCCGACGACGCCCCCTCCACCGAGTCGCATACCGCTGGTGAGACCGACGTCCCGCTCATCGAGCAGACGATCGCGGACAACTTCGACGCGACGGTGGCCCGCTTCCCCGACCGCGAGGCGCTGGTCGATGTCGCCCAGGGCGCCCGCTGGACCTGGAGTGAGCTCAAGCGGGACGTGGACGTGGCCGCCCGCGGCTTCCTCGCCGCCGGCATCGAGAAGGGCGACCGGGTCGGGATCTGGGCGCCGAACTGCGCCGAGTGGACGATCGTCCAGTTCGCCACCGCGAAAATCGGCGCGATCCTCGTCAACATCAACCCGGCCTATCGCACGCACGAGCTGAAGTACGTCCTGGGCCAGGCCGGCATCCGGATGATCGTCGCTGCGCCGTCGTTCAAGACCAGCGACTACGCCGCAATGATCGAGGAGGTCCGCGGCGAGCTGCCCGGCCTCGAACAGGTCGTCCTGATCGGCACCGACAGCTGGCGCGACCTGATGGCCGGCGCCGAGCGGGTGAGCCCCGACAACCTCGCCGAGACCCAGGCGGGCCTCGACAACGGTGACGCGATCAACATCCAGTACACCTCGGGCACAACGGGATTCCCCAAGGGCGCCACCCTGAGCCACCGGAACATCCTCAACAACGGGTACTTCGTGGGCGAGCTGTGTCGCTACACCGAGGAGGACCGGGTCTGCATCCCGGTGCCCTTCTACCACTGCTTCGGCATGGTCATGGGCAACCTCGCCTGCTCGACGCACGGCGCCGCGATGCTCATCCCGGCTCCCGGGTTCGACCCGGCGAAGACGCTGCAGGCCTGCCGGGACGAGCGCGCCACGTCGCTCTACGGCGTGCCGACGATGTTCATCGCCGAGTGGTCGCTCTTCGACAAGGGAGGGGACTTCGGGGTCGACATGGTTTCGAGCATCCGCACCGGGATCATGGCCGGCTCACCGTGCCCGGCCGAGCTGATGAAGAAGGTGATCGCCTCGGGCATCGAGGAGATGACGATCTGCTACGGCATGACGGAGACTTCGCCGGTATCGACGCAGACTCGCACCGACGACTCCTTCGACCACAAGGTGGGCACCGTCGGCCGGGTCGGTCCGCACCTCGAGATCAAGGTCGTCGACCCGGTTACGGGAGAGACGCTGCCCCGCGGTGAGCCCGGCGAATTCTGCACCAAGGGCTACTCGGTGATGCTCGGGTACTGGGAGCAGCCGGACAAGACCGACGAGGTGCTCCAGGACGGCTGGATGCACACCGGCGACATCGCGGTGATGGGCCAGGACGGGTACGTCGAGATCACCGGCCGGATCAAGGACATGGTCATCCGCGGCGGCGAGAACATCTACCCGCGCGAGATCGAGGAGTTCCTCTACACCCATCCCGACATCGTCGACGCTCAGGTGATCGGCGTCCCGGACGAGAGGTACGGCGAGGAGCTGTGCGCCTGGATCCGGATGCGCGAGGGCGCCGAACCGCTCACCGCCGAGGCCGTCCGCGACTTCGCCACCGGCAAGCTGGCCCACTACAAGATCCCGCGCTACGTCCAGATCGTCGACGAGTTCCCGATGACCGTCACCGGTAAGGTCCGCAAGGTCGAGATGCGCGACAAGTCCGTGGCGGACCTCGGCCTGGCCACCCAGCGGTAGCACCGCCACCGCCGGCCGGCCCCCATGCCACCGGCGCGGCATACCTTCCCCCTGCTTTGGTATGCCGCGCCGGTGTCCCCCGACCGACCGTCGAAGCTCACATGCGCGTGAACTGCGCGCCGAGCGGTTTCGCGGTCGTCGTGCCGGGTGCGGGCGTGCGCCCCCGGAGATTGTCGGTGACCCACGTGATGATGAGGATGAGGCAGACGGTGGCTGCGACATCGA
>DATLQE010000214.1:0-6203 GCA_035535335.1 Lapillicoccus sp.
GTCGGGCCGGGAAGGCCGTCGCCGCCCATGGCCAGGTAGTGGTCCGAGCGGAAGAACGCCGAGAAGCCGCACTCCTCGGTACGCCGCGCCACCGCGAGCTGGTCGTCGTAGCTGGCGCCCTGCTGCGGCTCGGTGAAGATCCGAAGGTCCATCACCCCTCCCTGGTCTGCAGCCACACGGTGGTTTCGGCAGGTAGCTCCATTCCGTCGACGGCGCGGCTGGCGATGACCATCCGGCCCGCGGGCATCGGCACGGGGTGCTCGGAGAAGTTCGTCACGGAGACCCAGCCGCCGGGTCGCTCGAACGCGATCACGTCCGGCGGCGCCGGACGCCAGCTCAGCTCCTCGGCGCTCTGGAGGGATCGCCGGGCGGCCAGCGCCTCGAGATAGAAGTGCAGTGTGGACCCGGGCTGGTTGAGCTCCCGCTCGACCGCGTAGGCCCCGAACCAGTCCGGCTGCGGCAGATGCGAGGCGGGTCCCGGCCCGAAGCCGAACGTCGGCCCGTCCCCGGTCCAGGGCAGGGGCACCCGGCAACCGTCGCGACCCTTCTCCGTGCCGTTGCTCCGGACGAAGGTCGGGTCCTGCAGCACCTCCGCAGGCAGGTCGGTGACCTCGGGCAGGCCGAGCTCCTCGCCCTGGTACAGGTACGTCGACCCTGGCAAGGCCAGCGCGAGTAACGTCGCGGCCCGGGCTCGACGCAGCCCGCGCTCGAGGTCGGGCTCCGGGTCGTGGCCACCCACGCGCAGCCACGCGACGAGGTCGGTGTCCTTGGGCAGGGCGTAGCGCGTCACATGACGGACCATGTCGTGGTTGGAGAACACCCAGGTCGACGACGCGCCCGCCTCGGCGGCCAGCGCGAGGTTCTCCTCGACGACCTTCCGGAACGCCGCGGCGTCCCAGGGCGTGAGGAGCAGGTCGAAGTTGAAGGCCTGACCGAGTCCCTCGGGCCGCGCGAACGCGACCCGGCGGTGCGCGGCGACCCATGCCTCGGCGACCGCCATCCGCGGCGGGTCGTACTCGTCGAACAGCTCGCGCCACGTCCGGTAGATCGCGTGCACCTCGTCCCGGCCCTCGAACGGGTGCTGGCCGTCGGGGAACCCGGCCCTGATCCGTTCCTGCGTCGGCAGGTCGGCCGCGACGCCGCCGATGACGGAGGCGTCCTTGGCCAGGAGGTGCGCGACGTCGATCCGGAACCCGTCCACCCCGTGGTCCGACCAGAACCGCAGTGTCGTCAGGAAGTCCGCCCGCACTTCCTCGTTGGCCCAGTTGAGGTCCGGCTGCTCGGGCGCGAAGAGGTGGAGGTACCAGTCGCCGCCGCCGAGCGGCTCCCAGGCGGGGCCGCCGAAGAAGGACCGCCAGTCGGTCGGCGGCTCCGCGCCTTCGGGACCGTTGCCGCGCCGGATCACGTAGCGGTTCCGGGCCGCGGACCCCGGAGCCGACGCGACGGCCTCGCGGAACCACGCGTGCCGGTTCGACGTGTGGTTCGGGACGATGTCGACGATCAGCTTGATGCCGGCGCCGTGCAGCACCGCGGCGAGCTCGTCGAAGTCCTCGAGCGTCCCGAGCTCCGGCGCGACCGCGCGGTAGTCGTCGACGTCGTATCCGCCGTCCGCGAGCGCCGACGGGAAGAAGGGGCTGAGCCAGACCGCGTCGACTCCGAGGCGGACCAGGTGGTCCGTATGCTCGAGGATTCCGCGCAGGTCGCCGATCCCGTCGCCGTTGGCGTCGGCGAAGCTGCGCGGGTAGATCTGGTAGACGACCGCCTGGCGCCACCAGTTCCGGTCCGAGGTCACGGGGCTGCCGGGGCTCACGAAGGACCACGCTATCGACGCCCGGCCGCGCGCCCGGGGCCCGGTCCCGGAGGTGAGCGGACGGCATACTCGGCTCGTGAGGACGTCGTGAGGTCGCCCGAGCGTGCGGCGCGTCTGGTCGCCGCCCTCGTCTCCGGTGGTGTCCGCGAGGTCGTTCTCGCGCCCGGCTCCCGCTCGGCCGGCCTCGCGGTCGCCCTGTATGCCGCGGACGTCGCCGGCGACCTGCGGCTGCACGTGCGGGTCGACGAGCGGACCGCCGGCTTTCTCGCTCTCGGCCTCGCCGCGGGCTCCCGGTCCCCGGTCGCCGTGGTGACGACGTCCGGGACGGCCGTCGGCAACCTGCTGCCCGCCGTCATGGAGGCCTCGCACTCGGGCCGCCGGCTCGTGGTCCTGGCGGCCGACCGCCCCGCTGCGATGCGAGGTACCGGGGCCAACCAGACGACGCGACAGGACCGGATCTTCGGAGTCTTCGCACCGTGCTTCGACCTCGGCGTCGACGCCACCGCGGAAGATCTCGAGGCCGCTGCTGAGGTCGCCACCCGTCGGCGCGGACCGACCCATCTCAACGTCCAGCTCGAGGAACCGCTGCTGCCCGCAACGGACCAATGGTGGCCAGGAGCAAGGCCGCGTACGGGGACCGAGCCGGAGCCCAAGCCCCGCGACGCCGGAACGCGCCGTCCGGGTGTCGAGGTGCTCCGGCGGGACCGCCGCACCGTCGTGGTGGCGGGCGACGACAGCGGGTCGGCGGCGCGGATCCTCGCCGAAGGGGCCGGCTGGCCGCTGCTCGCCGAGCCGACGTCCGGCGCCCGAGTGGGGGCGAACGCGATCCGCAGCTACCGCCTCCTCCTCACTGGTGCGCTCGCCCAGGAGGTCGAGCGCGTCGTCGTGCTCGGCCACCCCACCCTCTCCCGGCCCGTCACCCGGCTGGTCTCCCGCGACGACGTCGAGGTGCTGGCGGCCCCAGGACCCGGTGGCGTCGTGACCGATCCCGGCCGGGTCGCCCGGCACCTCGGCCACGTCCCCACGGTCACCGCCGCCGAGCCGACGGCCGAGGACCTGGCCTGGCTACAGTCCTGGCGCGCCGCCGACCAGGACCTCTCCGCCCGGCTCGACACCCTGGTGGACGGGCTCCCCGAGCTCGACGCACTGCACGTCGCCCGCGAGGTCGCGGCCGTCGTCGGCCCCTGCGTCACCCTCGTCGCCGGGTCGTCGAACCCCGTCCGCGACCTCGACCTCATGACCGTTCCGTACCCGCCGCACGAGCACCGCTTCGTCCTCGGCAACCGTGGCCTCGCCGGCATAGACGGCACCGTCTCCACGGCGGTGGGCGTCGCTCTCGGCCGTCGCGAGGCCTCGCGCACGCTGGCGCTCCTCGGAGACGTGACGTTCCTCCACGACGCGAACGGCCTGGTCATCGGGCCGGGGGAGCCGCGACCGGACCTCACCCTCGTCGTCGTCAACGACGACGGCGGTTCGATCTTCGCCACCCTCGAGCAGGGCGCCGATCCGTACGCGCCGGCGTTCGAGCGGGTGTTCGGCACTCCCCACGGAGTCGACCTGGCAGCGCTCTGCGCGGCGACGCATACCGCATACACCCGCGTCGACACCGTGGCGGCATTGCGCACAGCCCTGGCCGGAGCACCCGGCGGCATCCACGTCGTGGAGGCGCGCGTCGACCGGAGCCGGCGCCGCGCCACGAACGCCGCGATCACTGCGCTGGCCCGCGCCCAGGGACAATCGAGGGGATGACCACCTCCACGCCGAGCGTCACCCGGTCCAGCTTGACGCTGGCCGCGGGCACCATGGCCTCGCGCGTCCTCGGCGTCGTCCGCCAATCGCTCATCGTGCTCGCCCTCGGACAGGGGCTGGTCGGCAACGCCTTCCAGACGGCCAACAACCTGCCGAACGTCATCTACATGCTCATCGCCGGCGGGGTGATCAACTCGGTCCTCGTCCCGCAGATCGTCAAGGCGATGCGACTGCCCGACGGCGGCCGCGAGTACACCGACCGGATCATCACCCTGTCGACCGCCGGCATGCTCGCCGTCACCGCCGTCTGCACGGCCGGCGCCGGGTTCTTCATCTACCTGTACGCCGGTGACCTTCCGCCGGACGCGCGGGCCCTCGCCGTCTTCTTCGCGGTCCTTACCATGCCGCAGATCCTGTTCTACGGCCTGTACGCCGTCCTCGGCCAGGTGCTCAACGCCCGGAACCAGTTCGCCGCGTTCGCATGGGCGCCGGCCGTCGCCAACGTCTTCGCGATCGCCGGCCTGCTGGCGTTCCTGCGGCTCTACGACGGTCATGTCGGGCCCGGCGAGTGGAGCGCGCCGATGGTCTGGCTGTTCGCCGGCAGCGCGACCCTGAGCATCGTCGCCCAGGCCGTGGTCCTCGTGGTCGCCTTGTGGCGCACCGGATTTCGCTGGCAGCCGCGCTTCGGGTTGCGAGGTGTCGGGCTGCGCACGACCTCGAAGGTCGCCGGCTGGGCGTTCGCCGCGCTGATCCTCGCTCAGCTGAGCTACCTCGTCGCGTCCAACGTCATCTGGCACGCCACGAAGCAGCCGAGCACCGACTTCGTCGCCGGCATCTCCGTGTATGCGTCGGCCTTCTTCATTTTCATGGTTCCGCACGGCTTCGTCACCCTCTCGGTCATCACCGCGATCTACCCGCGGATGTCCCGGGCGGTCCACGACGCCAACCGCGACACCCTGCGCGCCGAGTACCGGCGCGGCCTGGCCCTCCCCACCGTCCTCACCATCCCGGCGACCTTCGCGCTCGTCGTCTTCGCGCTGCCGGTCGTGACCCTGCTCTTCTCGTCCCGGGACCCGAGGGAGGTTCCCGCCACCGCGCTCGTCCTCGCCGTCATGGCGCCAGGGATCGTCCCGTTCGGCATCGACGTCCTGAACCAGCGCTTCTTCTACGCGCACGACGACGGCCGGATGGTCTTCTACGAGCAGGTCGTGCTGTCGGTCGTCGCGTCGGCGGTCGCACTGCTGGCCCTGACGTTCCGTCCGGAGGTCGCCGTGGCCGTGGTGGCGATGGGGCTCGTCGTCAGCAATGTCTGCAGCGCAGCCTTCGGGATGTGGTTCGTGCGGTGGCGGATCGGGTTCTTCGGGCTCCGGGAGGTCGCGTTCAGCTGGGTCCGGTTGATCGCGGCGTGCATGGTCGCCTCCGCGCTCTCGTACCTCGTGACGACGCCCCTGCGCGACGGCCAGAACGGGCGCGGGTGGGCGTTCGCGGAGCTGGCCGTCGGGGGGCTGGTGTTCGCGGTGGTCTACTTCGGTCTTGCCCTGCTCATGCGGGTTCCCGAGGTCGGCGAGATGCTCGCGCCGGTCGTGCAGCGGCTGCCCGGCGGACGCCCTCGCGGGCGGCACGCGGCCGGTTGACGGAACCGGCCCCGTAGGCCAGGGTAAGCAAGCGCTTACCTCCAGGAGGGCCGATGGGACGGTTCGACGGGTCGGTGGCCCTCATCACCGGCGCGAGCCGGGGCATAGGCCTCGGGATCGCGCAGAGGCTGGTGGACGAGGGCGCCCGCGTCTGCGTCACCGCGCGCCGGCCGGACGCGCTCGACGCGGCGGTCGAGCAGCTGGGGGGCCCCGACCACGCCATGGCCGTCGCCGGCAAGGCCGACGACCTCGACCACCAGCGCGAGGCCGTCTCCCAGGTCCTCGAGACCTTCGGCCGCCTCGACCTCCTCGTCAACAACACCGGGATCAACCCAGCCTACGGCCCGCTCATGCAGCTCGACCTCGGAGCGGCCCGCAAGATCGTCGAGGTCAACTGCATCGCCGCGCTCTCCTGGGTCCAGCAGGCGTATGCCGCGTGGCTGGGCGAGCATGGCGGCGCGGTGGTCAACGTCGCGTCGATCGCCGGCCTCAAGCCGGCCCCCGGCATCGGGTTCTACGGGGCCAGCAAGGCCATGCTCGTGCACCTGACCCAGGAGCTCGCCGTGGAGCTCGGGCCCTCCATCCGGGTCAACGCGGTGGCTCCCGCCGTCGTCAAGACGGTGTTCGCCACCGCGCTCTACGAGGGTCGCGAGGAGCAGGTGTCCGCGACCTACCCGCTGAAGCGGCTGGGCGTGCCGGCCGACGTGGCCGGCGCCGTGGCATACCTGCTCTCCACCGACGCCTCCTGGGTCACGGGGCAGACCCTCGTCCTCGACGGCGGGCTCACCATGACGGGTGGCGTCTGAGGTGTATGCGGCCGGCTCCACGGCGGTGGTGACCGGCGCCGCCGGCGGCATCGGCCGAGCGCTGACGGATCGGCTTGCCGCCGAAGGCTTCCGGCTGGTGCTCGCCGACCTCGACCCGGGCGTCGAGGCGCTCGCCGCGTCGGTCGGGGCGGTGGCCGTGGTCGGCGACTGCGCCACTGAGGCGGGCGTCAGCCGGCTGGTCGA